>DAISJK010000060.1:0-5650 GCA_036821505.1 Opitutaceae bacterium | reverse complement strand
CGTCATGATCACGCTCACGATCTTGGGCAGGAAGAGCAGGAGCATGGTGAAAAAGAAAAGCGTCAGCGCCTCGGGCACTTCCACATGGTAGCCGAAGATCGAGGTCGTATCCCGAACGCGGGCTCCCCCGGCCTCCAGTTCGGCCTGGTCCACCGCCTCGACCATGCCCAGGATGAGAAACAGCAGCCACAGGGGCGAAGAAACGTAGCCCATGATGCCCATGAGCAGGTGAAAGCGGCTGGCCGGCCGAAAGCCGGTGGCCGTGAGCAGCCAGCCGTGCTGCATATTGCCCTGGCACCAGCGGCGGTCGCGCTTGGCGCCATCTATCAGCGTGGGTGGGCTTTCCTCGTAGCTCCCTTCGATGTCCCCCGCCAGCCACACGGCCCAGCCGGCTTTGCGTATCAGGGCGGCCTCCACGAAATCATGCGAAAGAATCCGGCCGCCGATCGGTTCGCGGCCCGGCAGCACCGGCAGGCCGCAATGTTCGATGAAGGGCTGCACCCGGATGATGGCGTTGTGACCCCAATAGTTTCCCTCGTGCTGCTGCCAGGCGTTCATTCCCGCGAGGAAGATCGGGCTGTAGAGCCGGTTGGCGAAGGCCTGCAGGCGGGCATAGAGCGTCTCGCCGAACACCAGCCGCGGAGCGGTCTGGATGATGCCCACCTGCGGGTTCTTTTCCATCAGGGACACGAGCTGCACCAACGCAGCGCCGGTCATGATCGAATCGGCGTCGAGCACCACCATATACCGGTACTTCTTGCCCCAGCGCCGCAGGAAATCGGCCACGTTGCCGGCCTTCTTGCCGATGGGTTGGCGCCGCTTGCGGTAAAAAATCCGGCCAAAGCCCTCGACCTGCTTGCACAGCTCGGCCCAGGCCACCTCCTCCTGAATCCACTGGTTCGGCTGGTTCGAGTCG
The DNA here is from genome assembly GCA_036821505.1 of Opitutaceae bacterium. Lineage (GTDB taxonomy): Bacteria > Verrucomicrobiota > Verrucomicrobiia > Opitutales > Opitutaceae > Palsa-1447. The sequence continues at coordinate 4,734 of DAISJK010000060.1, read as the reverse complement.
CTGAGGATGAAAAAATCGAAGTGCTCCAGCCGTCCCGTGGCCTGCACCGAACGGTAGATCACGCGCAGGCCCTCGAAAATTCTGCTCACATCCTCGTTGAACGCGGGCATGATGATCGCGGTCGAGGCCAGCGGCGGATTTTCTCCCGGCGCGAGCGTGGCCGTGATCCGGCAGCTGTCGCCGCCGCGGTTTGCGACGCAAAAGCCCGCCAGAGCCAGACAGAAGCCCGTCGCCGCATGGGCAAAAAGGATCACGAAGAGGACAAGCAACGTCACCTCCAGCCGGCTCATGCCACGGCGCCAGAACAGATCGGCCATGAACCAGGTGGCCAGGCTGGTCAGGACGAAGATGGCCGAAAAGAAAAGCATCCGGCGGCGGTTCAATCGCCGGGCGTTCATTCGGTCGCCGTGCAAAAGACTCATGCCCCTCATCACCGCGTGAGCTTGAAGACCGCGGCCAGCGCTCCGATGAACAGCGCCCACAACAGCAGCGTCGGCAAGATGGCCAGACGCTCGAACCGTTCGAGCGTTTCCCCGGCGACCCCGCTGATCGGCCCCAGATCGATCGGGCGAGCCACCATGCTGGAAACCTCCAGATCCGGGCCCGCCCGGATCGAGGTCGCGCGCATGGCCTGGACAAAATCCGGCGGCGCCTGCTCCTCGTTCAGCATCGCCTCGGGCCAGCGCTGCGGCCCGTCGCATAAAAGCAGCGCCACCCTTCCATCCACCGCCAGCCGATTGTGCGGCTGACCGCGTTGTTCCAGGAGATCGGCGAACCATTTGTCCATCAGCGCCTCCGTCTCCTCCGCCGCCAGGATCGTGGGATCGAGAGCGGGATGGTCCGCATGGCGCTCGGCCGCCCGCTCCAGCACCTCTTTGATGATGCGTAGTTGGTGCAGCCGGTTATGAATCCGATGGGCGCGCAGATAGTCCTCAACCCGCACGTAGGCGGCGTTCCACGCCGCCAGTGTGCCGGTTTTCGGACGGAAGGCGAACGGAAGGGCTGTCCAGGCCGCAAACTCGCTCATGGCTGCCAGAGGTAGGTCCAGGTTTCAGTCAGGGCGCCCGCGGAGTTCCGCAGATAGCATTTGAGTTCGACGGGGTGCCTGCTCCTGTCCGGTTTTACGGCGAAATCCACCTTCCAGGTGCGATCGAAGGGATTCCTGTCGAGATTCGGCGGATGGGCCAGCGCCGCGCCGGCTCCGACGGTGACGACAGCCTGGGCAAAGCCGTTGTCCGGCTGGCGCTGGATCGCGGGCCCGTCAAAATCGATCACGAAATGCTCCAGGCCGGGTTCCTGGGTGCGCGAGCGGCCATGCCGCGTCGCCACGGTATAGCCGTTGGGCGGCTCGATCTGATCCCGATGCCAATGCAGCCTGTAGTCGAATGTGACCGGCTGTCCGGGCTGCGGCAGCTGGTCGGGCACCCAAAAGGCCACGATATTGTCGTTGGTCTCGTCGGGCGCGAAAAGTTCGACCAAGCGCACGCTCCCCTTGCCCCAGTCGCCCCGGGGCTCAACCCAGGCGCTGGGCCGGGCCTGATAATTGGATTCCAGGTCCTCGTAGCATTCGAAACGGCGCTCGCGCTGGAGCAGCCCGAACCCGCGCGGGTTTTCATCCATGAAGGAGGCCACGCGCGGGATCGAAGAATTGGTCAGCGGCCGCCAGATCCATTCGTTTCTGCTGGTGCGGATCATGAGCCCGTCCGAGTCGTGCACTTCCGGGCGGAAGTCGTCCAACTCCTCGTTCGAATTCTTGCCGTGCCAGAACATGCTGGTAAGCGGGGCAACGCCGAAGACCTTCGGATTTCTTCGGCAAAAGAAGACCGCGTGGATGTCCATGACCGTGTCGGCGCCGGGCGAGATGACGAAGCGATAGGCTCCGGATTCGCTCGGCCCGTCGAGCAGAGCGTACACCGTGAGCGAGGCCGCGCGGGCTCCAGGCCTTACAACCCAAAATTCCTTGAAATCGGGGAACTCCTCCGGTGTCGGCTCCGCCGTGTCAACGGCCAGGCCGCGGGCCGAAAGCCCATAGACCGTGCTTTTGCACAGGAAGCGAAAGTAGCTCGCCCCGGCGAACACGCCGGTCTCATCGTCTGCCTTGTTCAGGGGGTAAAGGATCTTGAACCCGGCAAATCCCAGCGAAGGGGGGATGTCCCCGACCGTATTGTGACCGTAGTCGAAAAAATTCCGGGAGAACGAAATAGGATTGGCCCAGTTTCCGTTCACCTCGGAAATCGCCACGGTTTGCCTCATGAGGAAGCCCGGCGGAAAGAACTGCAGCCGGAAGGGCAGATCCGCACTCCCCCACCACGTTTCATCGGGCCGGAAGCGGATGTCGCGGTATTGATCGTAGGTCAGAGCGCGGAGCCATTCTGGAATGGGCGCGGGCTCCGAGCGATAGGGGCGCGAGGCGAGCGCCTGGGCTCGCGCTTCCAGGGCGGCGAAGTCGAACGCGCCGCCGTTCGACTCGGCGGCGGCGAGGTGTGCGCAGCAGACAGCGGCGCCCATCAGTCCGGCTTGTGTCGCGAATCGCAAAAAATGGTGTGGCATGTGTTCCATCGTAAGGTCCGTGTATCTTACGGTTCCAAAAAATAGCTCCGCTGCTTCTCGGATATCGGCAATCCCGCCCGCTCCATGACCTTCAGGAGATCCTCCCAGATCATCCTTTTGGCCTGGTTGCTCCGATTGCGCAGGATGTAACTCGGATGGTAGGTGACCATGAGTGGCTTTCCTGAAAAATCTCTCCAACGGCCGCGAACCTCCCCCAATGCGCGAAAGGCGCCGAAGCCGAGCAGCCCCTGCGCGGCGGTGTTGCCCAGCGCGACCAGAATGTCCGGGTTCACGATCTCGATTTGAGCGCGCAGGTAAGGCAGGCAATAGGTCATTTCATCTTCGGTCGGCGGGCGGTTGCCGTATTGCACGCCATCCGCCCCGACCGGCATCTCGGGCCGCCAATTCATGATGTTGCCGATATAAACGTCGCCGCGCTTGATGCCCATTCCTCCGATCATTCGATCGAGCAGTTTGCCCGCCGGTCCCACGAAGGGCTCGCCCTGCATCTCCTCATCCGCTCCCGGAGCTTCGCCCACGAACATGATTCGCGCGTCGAGCGAGCCAACGCCCAGCACGACTTTCTTGCCGGGCCGCACCCGGGCCCGGCAGATCGGATCGTCGAGCACGAGGTCGCGCAGCGCGGCCCAGCGGGCGGCCTTGTCGCCCGCGGGAAGAACAACGACGGGCGGCGGCGGAAAGGGGGTAGCCGAATTCGGACGGGCGAGCCGCCCGTCCCTACCTTGGGCGGCGGCACGCAGCGCCGCCAGACCCTGCTCCGAAACCGCGACGGATTTCACCCCCGCGGCCTTGAGCCGGCGAAGCTCTTCGGTGAGGATGATCACGGCCGTGCGCATTGGGACGCGAGGTGCTTCTCCACATATTTGCCGAGCAAGTCGAATTCTAGGTTTATTAAATCGCCCGCCCTTCTCTCTCCGAGATTGGTGGCGGACAGCGTGTGGGGGATGAGCCAGACGGCGAATTCATCGCCCTCGACTTCCGCAACGGTCAGCGAAACCCCATCGAGCGCGACGCTGCCTTTGGGCACGACGCTCCGGCCCGCGCCGGCAGGGACGCGCAGTTTCAAGTAATGATCCTTCCCGCGCGGCTCGAAAACCAAAACCTCGCCCAGACCGTCAATATGCCCCGTAACGAAGTGCCCGCCCATCTTCCCGCCAAAACGCAGACCGCGCTCGAGGTTCACGCGCGCGCGCGCCTGGAGGCGCGCGAAATTCGTCAGCCGCCGCGTTTCTTCCAGGACATCGAAGCGCAGCAGCGATGCGTCCAAACCGGTGACCGTCAGGCAGCAGCCGTTGACCGCGATGCTGTCGCCGATCGCCGTGCCCTCCAACGCAAGGCGGGCTTCCACCTCCAGGCGCCAGGCCGCGCCGCCGGGAACAAAGGCGGCCACGAAGCCTTTTTCTTCGACAATACCGGTAAACATTTGACGGAAAGCGCGCGGCGGCCGGATCAGCGCAGCTTGATTCGCACGACGGCCGTCTCGCCATCCCTCGAGGTGAGCGCCACGAACTCGGTGCGCAGCGGGTCCGCCTCGATCGCGGAGAGTTTCGCCACAGCGTCGTCAAAGCCCCGCACCGCGACCCCGTCGATTTCCTTGATCCAGTCGTCCTCTTGCAGGCCGGCCACTTCCGCAGGACCGTTGGCCTTGACGAAATGCACCACCACGCCCGTCGCTTCCTGGGTGCGGATCCGGCGCGCCACGGCGTCCCCATAGACGAACTCTCGCACCGTCATCCCCACTTTCTCGAAATACTTCCGCTGCGCCTCGTTGATCAGCCGCGGTTCCTCGCCCAGCACCGCCCTGATCTCAACCCGGTCCGAGCCGCGCAGAACGGTCAGCGCCAGGGTGTCGCCCGGCCGGCGCCGCTCGATTTCGCGCTCGACGTAGTCCACGACCACGCGATCGGGCCGGAAACGCGGAATCGGGCGGTCGTCGATCGCGATAATAATATCGTGATCCTTCATGCCGGCGGCTTCCGCCGGGCTGCCCTCGAGCACCTCGCTCACCACCGCGCCCGACTGCGACGAAAGATTGAGGAAATCGGCCACCTCGCGATCCATGGCCTCGAGTCCGTAAGCGCCGAGCCACGCCAAGGGCCGGCCGCTCACGTTCCGGGGCACCCGGTCCAGATAGGGCAGCACCTCGCTGGCAAAGGCAAAGAG
>DAISJK010000059.1:0-5683 GCA_036821505.1 Opitutaceae bacterium | reverse complement strand
GATGAAAACCATTCAGCAGTTCGTCCAAAACGTCGTCTGGGGGGATCTCGACATCCTGATCGTCGATCTCCCGCCGGGCACCGGCGACGCCCAGCTTTCGCTCGTGCAGACGCTGCCCCTAGACGGCGCGGTGCTCGTGACCACGCCGCAGCCGGCCGCGACCAATGTCGCGCGCAAAGGCGGGCTCATGTTCCAGAAGGTCAACGTGCCGCTATTGGGCGTGGCCGAAAATATGAGCAGCTTCATCGACAGCGCGGGCGTGAAGCACGAGCTTTTCGGCTCGGGCGGGGGCCTGATCACGGCCGGTAAGCTCGGAACCGTCCTGCTTGGCCAGGTGCCGCTCGTTCCAGAAATCCGCGAGGGCGGCGACCGCGGCATGCCGATCATCGTGTCGGCTCCGGAGAGCGCGGCGGCTCGTGTCTTCCACGACATCGCGGAAGCCATCCTCAGGCAGCTCGAGGCGGCGCCTCGAGCGCGGTAGAAGTCCACTCGCTCACGCTCGCAGCCACAAGCTCACGCTCGCGGCTACAATGCCGCAGCCTCAGTGCTGCCCGCCGAAGAGGCTCTTAATCCCGTCGCCTGCCTTGCCCACCGCGTCGCCGGCGGCGGCGCCCATGGTCGAACCCACTTTGCCCACGGCATGGGCCGTCGAGCTGACGACGCTCGTCAGGACGCTGCGCATGATGACGATGGCGAGCTCGGCGGAACTGATGCCCCCGTTGGCGCCGAGGTTATCCAGGGTAATGGGCGGCATGGGAAGCGTCAGGGCTGTCGGACCCACGCCGAGGGTCACATGGCCGTTCTTCAAAGTGAAATGTTTCACCACGAACTTGACCGGCTGGCCGTTCTTCGCGGTCGGCTGTTGCGCCCCGCCTCCGGAGGTCTTCTCGAGATTGTCGATCAGATTGCCGATATTGCTCGAAACGAATCTGGTCTCGTAGACGAAATCGGGCTCATCGATCTCGATTTCATCAACCACGACCTGGTCGCGAAAAATCGATGCGGGTTCCACGACCACGTGGATCCGTCCGAGGTAAAAAGCCTTGTCGGAGCTCCAGCCCTTTGGATTGCCCACGAACAGGCCGGACAGCGTGCCGCTGCCGGTGAGGGGCGACAGGTGCGCGCCGGAAAGTTCGACCCGGGTCTGGGTCAGGCCGGGCCCGAAACGATTGACCCCGGCCTTGACGATGGAGCCCAGGAAGAAGTCGACCGCGAAATACAGAACGACGATGGCGGCGAGCGCGCCGATGATCAGTTTCTTCTTCATAGCTTCAACCGACACCAGGTTGCGCCCAAGGTTCAGGGCCGGCAAGCCCGTGCGGCAATTTCGCTTGTCAGAAAGGCGGTTGGGCGAACCCTGAAGCCGGCACATGGCTGAATACACCGAAGCGAGCATCAAGACGCTTTCCTCGACCGAGCACATCCGCCTGCGGCCCGGGATGTACATCGGCCGCCTCGGGAACGGCGCTCACGCGGAGGACGGCATTTACGTGCTTCTCAAGGAGACCATCGACAACGCGGTCGACGAATTCACGATGGGCCACGGCAAGAAGATCGAAATAGAGCTGCACGACCGGCTGGCGCGCGTGCGCGACTACGGACGCGGAATTCCGCTCGGCAAGCTGCTCGACTGCGTGTCGATCATCAACACCGGCGCGAAATACGACAGCGAAACCTTCCAGAAAGCGGTCGGCCTCAATGGGGTGGGGCAGAAGGCCGTCAACGCCCTCTCGGTCGAATACCAGGCGCAGGCCGTGCGCGAGGGGCAGACCAAGGTGGTCGAGTTCGGCCGCGGAAAGCTTAAGAAGGAGCACAGGGTCGCGAAGACCGACGAGCGCAACGGCACCATCATCGCGTTCACCCCGGACGAGGAGCTGTTCGGCAAGGATGTCCGCTTCCGCACGGAATTCGTCGAGGACATGCTTTGGACCTACGCCTTCCTCAACCGCGGGCTCACCCTCACGCTCAACGGCAAGCCGTTCAAGTCGGAGAACGGCCTCGAGGACCTGCTGCGGAAAAACCTGACCGGAGAGACGCTCTATCCGATCATCCATCTCGAGGGCGACGACATCGAAATCGCGCTCACCCACGGCGCCCACTACGGCGAGGAGTATTTCTCGTTCGTCAACGGCCAGCACACCACGATGGGCGGCACCCATCAGGCGGCGTTCCGCGAGGCGGTGGTCGAGACGGTGCGCAACTTCTACAAGAAGGATTTCGACGCGGCCGACGTCCGCCAGTCGATCGTCGCCGCGGTGGCGATTCGGGTGATCGAGCCCGTGTTCGAGTCGCAGACCAAGACCAAGCTGGGCTCGAACGATATGGGGCCCAACGGGCCTTCGATCCGCGAGTTCATAGGCAAATTCGTCCAGCAAAGCCTCGACGTCTACCTGCATAAGAACCGCGAGACGGCCGACATCCTGAGGCGCAAGATCGAGGAGAGCGAACACGAGCGCAAGGAGCTCGCCGGAATCCGCAGCCTGGCCCGCGAGCGAGCGAAGACGGCTTCCCTGCACAACCGCAAGCTGCGCGATTGCCGCCTGCACCTCGGGGACAAGAACGAGCGCGCGGAGGAGAGCACGCTCTTCATCGTGGAGGGCGATTCCGCCGCCGGCTCGCTCACCGCCTGCCGCGACGTCCAGACCCAGGCCGTGTTCGCCCTCAAGGGCAAGCCGCTCAACACCTACGGCCTGACGAAGAAAGTCATCTACGAGAACGAGGAGTTTCACCTCCTGCAATCGGCGCTGGACATCGAGGAGGGCCTCGACGGCCTCCGCTACAGCCGGGTTGTGATCGCGACCGATGCCGACGTGGACGGCATGCACATACGGCTCCTGCTGATCTCGTTCTTCCTCCAGTTCTTTCCCGACCTCATCGCCCGCGGCTGTCTCTATGTTCTTGAGACGCCGCTGTTCCGGGTGCGCAACAAGAAGGAGACGATCTACTGTTACTCCGAGGCCGAAAAGCAGGCCGCGACGGCCAAGCTCGGCGCGAGCCATGAAATCACGCGCTTCAAGGGGCTCGGCGAAATCTCCGCCGGCGAATTCAAGGCGTTCATCGGCGAGGATATCCGCCTCGAGCCCATCACGCTCCACCGGCTGCACCGCAGCGACGAACTGCTGGCCTTCTATATGGGCAAGAACACGCCCGAGAGGCAGGACTTCATCATCGACAATCTCAAGGTCGAGAAAGACCTGGTCGAAATCTGATGCCGAAAAAAGACCCCGACAAGAAGCAGGATCAGGCGCCCCTCGCGCAGAGTTACCGGACCTGGTTTCTCGATTACGCGAGCTATGTGATCCTGGACCGCGCGGTGCCGCACATCGACGACGGCCTCAAGCCGGTGCAGCGCCGGATCCTGCACACCCTGTGGGAAATGGACGATGGCCGCTTCCACAAAGTGGCCAACGTGGTCGGCGCCGCCATGCGCTACCATCCCCACGGGGACGCCTCGATCGGCGCCGCCTTGGTGGGAATGGGCCAGCGCGGATTCCTGATCGAACCGCAGGGCAATTTCGGCAACGTCCTTACGGGCGACGAGGCGGCTGCGCCACGGTATATCGAGGCGCGGCTCACCGCTTTCGCCCGGGAGGTGCTGTTCAACCCCAAGACCACCGCCTGGCAGCTGAGCTACGACGGCCGCAATCGCGAGCCGGTGACCCTGCCGGCCAAGTTCCCGCTGGTGCTGCTCGACGGCGCCGAGGGAATCGCGGTCGGCCTTTCGACGAAGATCCTGCCCCATAATTTCAACGATCTCTGCCGCGCGGCGGTCAATCATCTCCAGGGCAAAACGTTCCGCATCTTCCCCGATTTCCCGACCGGCGGCGTGGCCGACTTCTCCGAGTACAACGACGGGGAGCGCGGGGGAAAGGTTAAGATCCGGGCGAAAATCGAGGCCCGTTCGAAGGCACTCCTGGCCGTGACCGAGCTTCCTTTCGGCGTCACCACCGAGACCCTGATCGAATCGATCCTGGGAGCCAACGCCAAGGGCAAGATCAAGATCAAGCGCGTCGACGACAACACGGCCGACGTGGTCGAGATCCTCGTCCACCTGCCGCAGGGCAGCGATCCCGAGCAGGTGATTCAGCAGCTCTACGTCTTCACGTCGTGCCAGGTGAACCTTTCGCCGGCCGCCTGCGTGATCGACGAAGACAAGCCGGTCTTCCTCGGCGTTCGCGAGATTCTCAAGCGAAGCGTGGATCGGACGAAGGCGCTCCTCAAGAGGGAGCTCGAAATCCGATTGGGCGAACTGGAGCAGCAATGGCACTGGGACTCCCTCGAGCGGATATTCATCGAGGAGCGCATCTACCGCAGGATCGAAAAATCGAAGACCTGGGAAAGCGTGCTGGAAGAAATCCGCGACGGGTTGAAACCCTTCGTCAAATCCCTCCGCCGGGCCGTGATCGACGACGACATCGTGCGCCTGACCGAAATCCGCATCAAGCGCATCTCGGCCTACAACCGCTTCCAGGCCGACGAGGCTATGAAGAAGATCGACGCGGAAATCGCGGAGGTGAAGCGCGACTTGAAAAACCTCACCGCATGCGCGGTCAAGTGGTTCGAGGCCCTGGCCGAGAAATACGGCAAGGGCCTGAAGCGCCGGACGCAGTACGACGATATCGAGCAGATCAGCGCGGCCGAGGTCGTCTCTGCCAACCAGCGCCTCTACGTCAACCGTCCGGAGGGCTTCATCGGGCTCAACTGGCGCCAGCACGATTTTGTGCAGGAGTGCAGCATCCTCGACGACGTCGTCTGCTTCATGGCCGACGGCACGATGAAGGTTTCACGCGTGGCCGAGAAGGTATTCATGGGCCGCGACATCATCCACTGCGCGGTGCTGCCGAAGGATGGCGACACCTCCTTCTACACCATGCTCTATCAGGACAAGGCTACCGGCAAGGCCTTCGCCAAACGCTTCCAGATCGGCGGCGTGACGCGCGACAAACTCTATCCTCTGGTGAAGTCCGAGGGCTCGAACGTGGTCTATTTCGAGGTCAGCCCCAAGGAAGCGGCCATGCCGAAGAAGCTGCACATCGCGCTCGACGGTCGCAGCCGCGCCCGCGTGCGCGAATTCGACTTCGACCTGGACAAAGTTCCGCTCAGCAACCGCGGCGCCAAGGGGCTGACCGTGACCAAATGGTCGGTCAAGGACGTGAAGCGGGCGGACGCTGCGGCGTCCTGAGAATGCGCTTGCCCGGCCGATAGCCGGGCTGTTTGCTGACCGTTCTCTTGTTCGGGCCGTAGCGTAGCCTGGTAGCGCGCTTGCATGGGGTGCAAGAGGTCGAGAGTTCGAATCTCTCCGGCCCGACCATTTTATTCTGAGATATCGCGACTGCCGGTGCCCCCATCATTCGCTCTGAGCCGTAGGTCCTTGCCGCTCTTCGACCAAAATCGGAAGTCCCGCTTTAGAACCGATCAGATACCTCTTCCGAGCTTCTACGACAGCAGTAAACGTTATCTCTGTTGGTATTTCGCCCGGATGATGGAGCGCAGGAGTTACAGCGACCTTAAACACGTGTATTCCTGGGGCGATCAACGCGCCAGGCATCATATCCTTCCAAGAAGGCACCTGCTCCCTTTCAACGGGTCGGCCATCGATTTCGACGAGCCGGTAGTCGTAATCGTTACGGACCGGTGGAAGATTTCGAGGTGCCGCCAGAATTTGGTCGCTGACTACAGCGTT
>DAISJK010000058.1:0-5711 GCA_036821505.1 Opitutaceae bacterium | reverse complement strand
CGATTCGCGAGACCGACCGCGCTATGCGGTCGCAGATCGAGTTGGGCGGCCAGGTCTCCGACCAAAATGGGATCGCGCCCTGGAAACCCCTTGATCGCAAGCAGCGCCTGATGTTGCTGGGGTGAAAGGCCGGCCGCGCCGGCGGCGGAGGCGCTGAAGCGCAGAAACCGCCTTAGCGCGTGGCGAAACGCGGCCAGCGATTCATAGTCGGAGCGGGCGATGCGCATGCGGGGCTTGAAATATATCCTAACACGATACAATTAAAGGCCATGACGCAATCGCATTCCGCTCCCTCAGCAGGAACCGGACGGCCGCGGCTATTCACCTTGGCTCTGCTGGCCGCGCTGGTGGGCGCAGCCGCGGGGGTCGCAGCCTGGGGGCTGTACGCCCTGATCGTCCTGATTTCGAATTTGGTTTTTTATGGCGATGCCTCGCTGGCGCACCGCGAGGCGGCTGGGAATCATCTAGGAGCCTGGGTCGTGGCGATACCCGCCTTGGGCGGCTTGGTCGTCGGATTGATGGCAAAATTCGGATCGGACAAGATCCGCGGCCACGGCATACCCGAGGCCATGGAGGCCGTGCTGTTCAACAGCAGCCGCATTGCGCCGCGCGTGGCGGTGTTGAAGCCCCTCTCGGTGGCCGTGGCTATCGGCACCGGCGGGCCCTTCGGCGCGGAGGGGCCGATCATCCAGACGGGCGGAGCGCTCGGTTCGATGCTCGGCCAGGCGCTGCATCTGACGGCGACCGAACGCAAGGTGCTGCTGGCCAGCGGAGCGGCCGCGGGAATGGCGGCGACATTCAGCACGCCCATTGCCGCGGTCGTCCTCGCTATCGAACTTTTGCTTTTTGAATACAAGGCCCGCTCATTCGTGCCATTGGTCGTGGCCAGCACGATCGCGACAGCGGTGCGCTTCGTCCTTATGGGGCGCGGCGCGATGTTTGCCGTTGGGGCGCCGAACTTCGGCTTTCCGGGCTCCCTTCCTTGGTATTTGCCGCTCGGCGTGCTCTGCGGTTTAGCCGCCGCCGGCATCAGCCGCATGCTTTATTGGGTCGAGGACTCGTTCGAACGCCTGCCGTTTGACGCAATGTGGTGGCCGGCGTTGGGCGGCCTTGGCGTTGGCCTGATCGCTTTGTTTGTCCCGCGGGTGCTCGGCGTGGGTTATGGCAACATTTCCGACATCCTCAATACGCGCCTGGCCCTCGGCCTTCTAGCGTTGCTGATGGTGGCCAAGGCGGCGGCTCTGCTGATCTCGCTGGGATCAGGCACGTCGGGCGGTCTGCTGGCGCCGCTGTTCACGGTGGGTGCGGCGTTGGGCGGCCTGTATGCGGGCCTGGTAAACCATTTGTTCCCGGCCGCCAATCTCTCGCCCGGCGCCTTCGCGCTGGTTGCGATGGCGGCGGTTTTCGGCGCCGCGGCCCGCGCTCCGTTCACGTTTATCATCTTCGCCTTCGAACTGACGCGCGACTACGACGCGGTGCTGCCGCTCATGCTGGTCGTGGTCGTGGCTTATGCCCTTGCGCTCCGGCTGATGGAAAACTCGATCATGACCGAAAAGCTGGCGCGCCGCGGGCTGCGCGTGCATCAGGAGTACGAGGTCGATATGTTCCAGCAGGTCACGGTCGGAGCCATGATGGACCCACAGCCATCGGTGATTCCCTCGACGATGTCGATCGGCGAGCTGGCGGAGCGGCTGGCGGCGCACGATCCGGTCCTGATGCGCCACCAGGCGCTGCTGCTTGCCGACGAACGGGGCGAACTCGCCGGTATCCTGACGCGCGGCGATCTCGTGCGAGGGCTTGAACGCGATCCTTCGGGAAGCCTCGAGGCGGTTGCCGCCGGCAGCGCGCGGCCGCATGTTGCCTATCCGGACGAGACCCTGAGCGAGGCGCTGGCCCGCATGCTGCATCATCACTGCGGCCGGTTGCCTGTCGTCGATCGTGCTAACCCGCGCCGGATCGTCGGATATCTCGGCCGCGCCGCCATGCTGGAGGCTGGCCGGCGGCGGCTGCACGAGGATCAGGTTCGCGAGCCCGGCTGGCTGAAAATGGCGCGGTGAATGCGGCGGCCGATTTCCCTATGTGTGTCCGGTCACTGAAAAAGGATCGGTTGGCGGCTACGCAGCGCCGTCTCGACTAGCCCCTGCAGGCGTTCGAGCAAAAATTGGCCGTCGACGTCGAGAAATCTCTCGATCGCGCTGGCGGGCCGCAGCCTCGCCTCGGCTACGATCGTGTCGAGTTCGGTTTTCAAGCGGGCGCAGGCGTCGAGGTCCCATTCGCCGTCGCAATCGGAATGGAGCATGAGGGTGGGAAAGCGGGAGCCGGCCTTTCCGCCCTCCAGCTGGCCGGCGATGGTGTCGCGCAACGCATTGAAGTCGGCGTAGGGGCCGACCTCGACGCCCTCGATTTCATCGGGACCGTCAAAGACACACAGGTACAGGCTCATGGAATTGCGAGGTTCCCCCGCTGGATGGTGCCGGGGATTTCTTTCATCAGCTCGTCGAGCGTCGCATCCAACCGGCACGACAGCGGCACCACGAGCAACAACGTCTTCCGTTCGCTGAGAGCCCGGAAGGCGAGGAGCCGCACTTGGTAAGTGGCGCGGAGCACGCTGACCTTTTTTATAAGCACCAGGGCTCCTTCCGTCTCCCCGTCGGGCCGCGCGCCGCGCGGTTGTGGCGGGTGGGAATGATTTTCAGGCGATGTCATATAGATGGTGTTCTAGGGCTCGGGTTCGGGCGGCAGCGGCTTGATCTGCACGCCGTGAGGGCCGAGCCACTGGCTGAAATCGATGTCGACTGGCCGGCTAGTGTAGATGGTCAGCGGCTGTCTTTCGATCACCGAACGAAAGGTCTGGAGGCGCAATTGATAGGTTGAGTCAAGAATGCTGCGGCCGGATTTGATCTCCGCCAGGCCGGGGGCGACGCTGTCCAGCACTGTGCCGCGCGCCAAGCCGGTCGAGGTATAGATGGGATTGCCCACGATCCGCAGGAAGTCCGGGCTGTGCACCTGTTCCGCCGAAGGCCGCCACACTTCGGTGTTCTTCGCCATGCGGAGCGCCTCGAGCGCCAAGGCTTCGGCGATTTGCCCAGAACTCAGTTTGGGAGGCATGAGTATGCGACGGGGCTGGACGGTCGCCCCACCACTCCGGGATAATAGCAAGGGCCCAGGTAGTGGCCGAATTCGCACGAATTCGGCTACTTTCCTGAAAGATCGGGGGTCGGCCGGTTGTTATAGTCTCCCGGTGACACCTCTGAAGCGATCGATCCTCCCGCCCCTGCTGGCGGGCTGGCGCCGCGCGGTCATTTTTTCCGCCCGTCGGATGCCGCTCGATTCGCCGGGGACCTGCGCCGCATTGAGCGTGCTCTCTTTCCTCGCCGCCTGGTGCTTGCTTCCCAATTTGACGCGATACGCCGGTGAATCCCCCTTGGTTTCCGACGCTCTGAGCGGCTCTCCTTTCGGCTGGCTCGGGCTGTGGGCTGTTCAGCGCGCGATGCAACTCGGCGCTTGCGTGGGCGTGTGGCTATTCCAAGCCCGCTGCCTGCAACTCTGCTATCCCCGATATTACGATCCCTACGCCGCGGCCGGACCGGCGCCGGTCGGCGGCGGGCCGGCCCGCCGTCATGCGCGCGAGAGCGAACGCAGCGGCTTTGTCATCGGCGGGATGCCCGTGAACGGGGATGACCTGCGCACCTCCGTTCTGGTGACCGGAGTAACCGGCTCGTCCAAGACCGCCGGAGTGCTGATGCCCGCGCTGGCTCAACTTTTCGAAACTTACAACAGGGAATCCGCCGATGGGCGTTCGCCCGACGAGTTTCAGAAGATCGGCGCGTTCATCCCGGAGGTGAAAGGCGACCTGGTGGATGGATGCATCTATCTTGCCCACCAGGCCGGGCGCTGCGTCTCCCGCGACGTGATGATCATCGCCCCGTCCTGCCGCATCCCCGTCGTGCGCTACCGCGATGAGCGCGGCCGCTTCTGGTTTTTAAGCGCGCGCGGCGGCGCGGGCGGTTCCGACGCCGGCGAACTCTTGCCGCGACTGCGCTTTCCCGAGGGCCATCCTTGCGCGGGATCGGTCGTGTCACCCTCGGTTTTCGAAAATCCGGCCGATACGGAGGCGATCATGGGAGCGCTGGCGGCGATTCCCCATCAAGTTGACGACAGCCGCTTCCGATTTATTGGCTGGCGCTGGGAAGGCGCGAGCCTCACGCGCGTGAGCCATACCGTCACGCGGGAGCGGACGGAACCGCTGGTTGGGCCTGACGGCGGCGCGCAGCGGGCCGATCCGCCGCGATCGCTGACGGTCGACGGGGTGGTGTATATCGACAACGGCATCCACTATAATCTGGTCGATCCGCGCCTGCCCGCGGCGGAGGCGGCTGAACGCCTGACCCGGCTGGCAGCCATGGCCCGTGGAGTCTCCGGGAAGGGAGAGAACGACTATTTCTACGAGCAAGGCCGCAAAGTCATCGCCGCTTGCATCGCCTTGCACCGGGCGGTCGAAGCCGCTCCATGCACGGCCGCGGACATCGTCCGGCTGGCCACGCAGGATCAGAGGCTGGCATCGGCGCTGGCTGGGCTCGCTGTCAAACTAGAGAGCCTCCGGAAAAAAACAGCGGGGCCGGGGGAGGCGGCTGACGAACTCCGGCGCCGCGAACTCGCGCCGCTCGAGGACCTGGCGCTTTTTTTCCGCGAGGAATGGCAGAAGATGGTGGCGGACGGAAAGACGGCCAACATCATCAAATCGACGATTTCCGGGGCTTTCGACGTCTTCCTGCAGGACCCCAACTTGGCGGAAAGTTTTTGCCGCCCGTCCACGTTTTCATTCGAAGACATCGCGCAGTCGGGCAAGATCGTCGGACTCGTGCCGGGCGACCGCTACGAGCAGCTCGGGCGTCTGCTCGGTACCGCATGCAAGCTCGATTTTCAGAGCACGATGCTGGCGCGCAATGGGCGCCCCGACCTGAACGCCACGCGCCTCGTGCTCTATTTTGCGGACGAATGCCACAAGTACGTGATCAGCGGATCGGCCACGGCGGGCGATCCGTATTTTATGAATCTTTCGCGTTCCAACAACGTTGTGAATATCTGCGCCACCCAAAGCTATGCCTGGATCGTCGAGGTGATCGGCCGGGAAGCCGCCAACGTCTATATCTCGGCGTTCGGAGTGCAGTTCTGGCTTCAGCAGACGGATCCGGAGACCTGCCGGCGCGCCGCGGAGGTCTGCGGCACCGTCATGCGCGAGCAGGTGACCGCGGAGCACGACTTCGACCTCTCGGGTCTCCGCACGGCGCTGGGCGGAGGGCAGGGGCTCGTCTTGCGCCGGCGGGTGCGCGAGGAGGAGCGCGCGCGTTTTCGCCCCGAGGATTTCGCACACCTCGACGTGGGCGAGATGATCGCATACAACAAAGGCCGGCGCGGCAAACACGCCAAGGTCGTCAAGGGGAGCGCTCTTTATCATTTCTGCACGGAAAAGCCGGACGGGCTCGCGGCGGTGCGCGACCGCGTCCGTGAATATTACCGCGAGCTTTTGGAAAACCTGACCCACGACCGCGGGGAGAGCCAACGTTGGGATTGCGGTCCGGGCGCCTCTGAAGTCGCATCCGATCCCGCGTGCGCGGAATCCGCCGGCGAGTACGGCGTCGCGCTCACAGCCGCGCAAATCGAGCGCGAGCGGGCCGAATTCAAAGCCCATCTCGGCGGGTTGGATGCCG
>DAISJK010000057.1:0-5723 GCA_036821505.1 Opitutaceae bacterium | reverse complement strand
CTTCATCAAGAGACCGATCGCGACCACGCTGCTCACGGCGGCCGTGGCCCTCGGGGGCATCATCGCATTCCCATTTCTCCCGGTTTCACCGCTGCCCCAGGTGGACTTTCCCACGATCTCGGTCGGCGCTTCGCTGCCGGGGGCGAGTCCCGAGATCATGGCCTCGTCGGTCGCCACGCCGCTTGAGCGGGAGTTCGGCCGGATAGCGGGAGTGTCGGAAATGACCGCGACGAGCACGCTCGGCCAGACCAGCGTCACCCTGCAATTCGAACTCAGCCGCAGCATCGAGGCGGCGGCGCGCGACGTCGAGTCGGCGATCAACGCCGCGAGCAGCAATCTGCCTTCCAATCTGCCGAACAATCCGACCTACCGTAAGGTGAATCCGGCGGACAGCCCGATCCTGATCATCGCCCTGACTTCGGCCTCGGTTTCGCCTGCCGGGCTCTACGACGCCGCTTCGACGATTCTGGAGCAGAAGCTTTCCCAGATTCCGGGAGTGGGGCAGGTGCAGGTCGGCGGCAGCTCTTCCCCCGCGGTGCGAATCGACGTGAATCCCACCCAGCTCAATGGCTACGGATTGCAATTGGAGAACGTCCGTGCCGCCGTCGCAGCGCAAACGGCCAACGAGGCCAAGGGAGGATTTTCCGGGACGACCCGCCGGTGGCTGATCGGCGCCAACGATCAGTTATTAAAGGCGGCCGATTACCGTTCCCTGATCGTGAGCTACAAACAGGGCGCGCCGGTGAGGCTTTCGGACATCGCCAGCGTGACGGACTCGGTCCAGACCGTCCGATCCATGGGCTTGGCCAACGGGAAGCCGGCCGCCCTGATCATCATTTTCCGCCAGCCCGGGGCGAACATCATTTCCACGGTGGACGGGGTCAAAGCGGCATTGCCGCTCCTGCACGCCGCAATCAACCCCGCCATCGATCTGACGATCGCCCTGGACCAGACGGTGACGATCCGCGCATCGGTCCAAAATGTGGAAAGGACGCTCCTCATCTCCGTCCTGCTCGTCGTGCTCGTCGTCTTTGTCTTTCTCCGGGAATGGAGGGCCACGGTGATTCCCATCGTAGCGGTGCCCGTCTCGATCATCGGCACGCTCGGGGTCATGTACTTGTTCGGCTACAGCGTCGACAACCTCTCCCTCATGGCGCTGACCATTTCAACGGGCTTCGTCGTGGACGACGCCATTGTCGTGCTCGAAAATATCACCCGGCACCGCGAGCTGGGCCTGAGCGCGATGGACGCGGCATTCAAAGGGTCGGCGGAAATCGGCTCCACGGTCGTTTCCATGAGCATTTCGCTCGTGGCCGTGTTCACTCCGATCCTGCTCATGGGCGGGATCATCGGCCGGCTTTTCCGCGAGTTCGCCGTGGCCCTTTCCGTCACGATTCTGATTTCCCTGGCGATTTCCCTCACCACCACCCCGATGATGTGTTCTCGCCTGTTAAAGGGGGAAAAGGGGCATGGTAAGCTCTATCTCAAAAGCGAAAAAGCCTTCAATTGGATCCTCGGGGTCTATAAGCGCAGTCTCGGATGGGTCCTCGACCATTCGATGCTGGTCCTGCTGATCGCCATCGCGACCCTCGGCTTGAATGTCTTCCTGTACGTGGTCGTTCCGAAGGATTTCTTCCCCCAGCAGGACGTCGGCCGTCTGACCGGGAGCATCATCGCCGACCAGGACACGTCTTTCCAATCGATGCAGATAAAGATCAAGCAGTTGGCCGCGATCGTCCAGAAGGACCCCGCGGTCGCGACCGTGCTCGCCTTCACCGGCGGCGGGGGAGGCACCACGACCAACACCGGGCGCGTCTTCATCGCGCTCAAGCCCATCGGGGAGAGAAAGTCGACGGCCGATCAAATCATCAACCGGCTGCGCCCCAAGCTCGCCGTGGTTCCCGGGGCGAGCCTCGTGCTTCAGGCGGTGCAGGACGTGAGAATCGGCGGAAGGCTCAGCGCCGCCCAATATCAGTACACGATCCAGAGCGACAATTTGACGGACCTCAATCATTGGGGCCCGCTCCTGCTCAAGACGATGCGGGGCATCCACCAGCTGACCGACGTCACCAGCGATGCCTATAACAACGGACTGGCCGCCAATCTGGTGATCGACCGGCCGACCGCATCCCGGCTCGGCATCACCCCGGCGGCGATCGACAACATCCTCTATGACGGGTTTGGGGAGCGGGAAATCGCCACCACCTACACCCCGATCAACCAGTACTTTGTCGTGATGGAGGTGGCGCCCAAATTTTGGCAAAACCCCGGGGCGCTGGCGAACGTTTACGTGTCGTCTTCCGGCGGCGGAATGGTTCCCCTCGCGGCCTTCAGCCATTTCCAATCGGCCAAGTCGCCGCTGACGGTCAACCATTCCGGAGTTTTTCCCTCGGTCACGATCTCTTTCAACCTCGCGCCGGGAGTGGCGCTGGGCGATGCGGTCAATTTGATCGAAGCCGCGGAGACAAGCGCCGGAATGCCGGGCACCATCACCGGCTCCTTTGGCGGAACAGCGGAGGCGTACCAGTCGTCGGTCGCTAACGAGCCGCTGCTGATCGCGGCTGCGATCGCCGCGGTCTATGTCGTCCTCGGCGTTCTCTACGAAAGCTATATTCATCCGATCACGATCCTCTCGACGCTGCCCTCCGCGGGCGTGGGGGCGTTGCTGGCGCTGCTGGTCACCAAAACATCTCTAACAATAATAGGACTCGTCGGCATCCTCCTCCTGATCGGGATCGTGAAGAAAAACGCCATCATGATGATCGACTTCGCCATCGCGGTGGAGCGGCGCGAACACAAAAGTCCGAAAGATGCGGTGTTCCAAGCGTGCCTGCTGCGATTCCGCCCGATCATGATGACGACGATGGCGGCGCTGCTCGGCGGGCTGCCTCTGGCGATCGGCACCGGCATGGGATCCGAACTGAGGCGTCCCCTCGGCATCACCATCGTCGGCGGACTCATCGTTAGCCAGGCGCTGACTCTCTACACGACGCCGGTGATCTATCTTTACATGGACCGCTTGAATACCTGGATCGGGAAGTTCGGATTCGGCGCGCGTTCCGGCGCGTCGTCGTCGGCCACGGCCCCCGCAACCCCGTGAACTCAATGAAGACGCTCTCGATTCTAATGGCCGGCGCGGCCGCCCTTCTGGCGACCGCCGGATGCAATCTCGCTCCCCGCTATCAGCGGCCGGAAACGGACACCTCCGGCCCATTCAAGGAGGCCGTGCCCGGCGACGCGAACGCGGCGGCGGGTTGGAAGATAGCCGAACCGCGGGACGCCGCGCTCCGCGGCAACTGGTGGGAGCTCTATCAGGACCCCCAGCTCAACTCACTCGAGAAGCGGGTGTCGATTTCGAACCAGACGGTGGCCGCCGCCGAGGCCAATTACAGGGCCGCCCGCGCCTTGGTGGCCGAGGCTCGAGCCGGACTTTTCCCAACGTTGAGCGTTTCGCCTTCCGTCACCCGCTCCCGTTCCAGCCCGGCAGCCAGTTCGGGTACAAACTCGAACACAAATACGGCCACGCGGACATATTACACGCTGCCGCTTGACGCCTCCTACCAGGTCGATCTTTGGGGCAAAATTAGAAACACGATCGCACAGAACGCCGCCCTGGCCCAGGCCAGCGCGGCCGACGTGGCCACCGCGCTCCTCAGCACCCAAAGCCAGCTTGCGCAGGATTATTTCCAACTCAGGGCCGTGGACGAACAGCGGGCGATCCTCGACAGCACCCTTGCCGACTACCAAGCCAGCCTGCACTTGGTGGACGCGCTCTATCGCAACGGCCTGGCCTCCGACGAGGATCTGGCCGAGGCCGAAACCCAGCTCGACAGCGCGGAGGCGCAGGCGACCGACCTCGGCGTCGCACGCGGGCAATTGGAACATGCCATCGCGGTCCTAATCGGCGTTCCTCCCGCGCGATTTTCCCTAGCGGTGCTCCCATTCAAGCCCGCGGTGCCGGTGATCCCTGTGGGCCTGCCCGCGGACCTCATCGAGCGCAGGCCCGATATCGCGACGGCGGAACGCCAGGTTGCGGCCGCCAATGCGGGAATAGGCATCGCCCGGGCGGCCTATTTTCCCAGCCTGACCCTGAGCGGAGACGCCGGGTATGAATCGAACGGCCTTTCCCAGCTATTCGACTGGCCCAATCGATTCTGGTCCCTCGGCCCGAGCATGACGGAAACCCTGTTTCAGGGAGGAGCGATTCGGGCGGCCAACGCGCAAGCGCGGGCTGAGTACGACCAAACGGTGGCCAACTATCGCCAGACAGTGCTGACGGCTTTCCAATCCGTGGAGGATAACCTCATCAGCCTTCGCGTTCTTTCGGCCGAAGAGGGGCAGCAGCATCGCGCGGTGGCGGAAGCCGAGCGCGAGGTCCAGTTGACCAACGCCCGCTACAAACTCGGCCTGGATAGTTACGTCAACGTCATCACCGCGCAAAATACCTACCTGACCAACCGCGAAGCCGAATTGCAGATCCAGCTCCGGCGGATCACGGCGAGCATCAATCTGATCAACGATCTTGGAGGAGGCTGGGACCCGTCGAACCCGCCGTGAGAGGCGGTTACTCCAGCGATTGCCAAAGATACCAGCTCGCGACGCTGCGGTACGGCCGCCACCGGCGCGTGTACTTTAAGATCGCCTCGGGCTTTGGGTCGCCTCGCTTGCGGTAGAGGCCTTTGAATGCGAGCCGGATGCCGAAGTCGCCCGTCGGCATCACGTCCGGCCGGCCCAGGGTGAACATAAGCAGCATATGCACCGTCCACGGGCCGATGCCGCGCACCTCGGTCAGCCGCGCCGCGAGTTCGTCGTCGGTCAGGAGGTGCGCTTCGCGCAAGCTGGGCACGACGCCGGCCCGGCATTTCGCGGCGAGGTCCCGCACGGCGGCCAGTTTGCCGCGCGAAAGACCCGCGCCGCGCAGTTCTTTGTCGGTGACCTTCGAGAGAGCTTCTGGAGTGGGACCGCCGTGCCGGCGGAGCACGGCCAGCACGCGGCCGAGTATCGCGGAGGCCGCCTTGCCATTCAGCTGCTGGTAAACGATGGCGCGCAGCAACGCCTCGAAAAGGCTTCTGGCCGGCTTGAGTTCGAGCGCGAAGGGTCCGACGCGGTCGATGAGCGCGGCCAGCACGCTGTCGCTGGCGCGGAGGTGTGCGACCGCTTCCGCCGGCTCAAATCGAAACTTTGGTTTCATGCGGCTTGCGCAGGGTTATCAAAATAGGGAAAGTTCAAGCGAACCTTTATGAAAGGAGCTAAGATCCAAAGGGCGTTGCCATCGGCGCAACGCGAAAAGCTGCTCGGGGCGTTGAAAGCTCGTTTTGAGAAAAATAGGAACCGCCACGAAGGCCTTGAATGGGCCAAGGTAAAAGCGCGGCTGGAAGCCGATCCCGGCAAACTATGGTCCCTCGGCGAAATGGAAAGCACCGGCGGCGAACCGGATGTCGTTGGCCAGGATCTAAAGACGGGCGAATACATCTTTTTCGATTGTTCGGAGCAAACTCCCGCAGGCCGCGTCAGTCTTTGCTACGACCGTGAAGCGTTGGATTCCCGAAAGGATCATAAGCCCAAGAGCAGCGCCATGGACATGGCTGTGACGATGGGCATCGAGCTTTTGACGGAAGAACAATATCTGGAGCTCCAGAAGTTGGGAGCGTTCGACACCAAGCGATCGAGTTGGATTAAAACGCCTGCCGCCATCCGCAAACTCGGCGGCGCGCTTTATTGCG
>DAISJK010000056.1:0-5841 GCA_036821505.1 Opitutaceae bacterium | reverse complement strand
ATTCGATTTCCGCCAGCAACGCGTGGAGCGCGGCTCCGAACTCGGCCGGTGGAGCGCCTAGGGCGAAAGAGTTCGCCGCCGATACGCTGCCGGATTGAGCGGCCGAAGGCAGGCGAGCACTCCGGCGAAAGGCGCGGACCACGGCCGGCAGCCGTCGGCGCGGTGAATCGGCCGAATCCTCCGGCGTTGCCAGAGTGATCGCCCGATGCCAGTCGGGATCGCCAGAACTCCATGCGCCGGCAAGTTCGACCCCGCCCACGCGCACCGCGCCCGGGTCCGCGCCCAGTGTGTCAGTCAAAAGTCGCGGAAAATTGCGGGACTCCGATTCTCCAGGCGGCTCGATGATGACGTAGAGCCCCCGTTTGGCCCGAGTCATGGCCACATAGAGCAAGGATAGTTTCTCGTAGCATCCGTCGGCTTTAGCTGCCTCGACGTGGGCGCACAGCACCGGATCGCGGCTCCAAAACGATTGGGACGGCAGGTCGAGCACCCAGTCCACCGATCGATTCTTGGCCTTCTGCACCGCCAAGCCGTCGCGCCGTTGCAGCAGCGTGTCGCCTTCCAGGTCGGGCAGCAAGACGACGTCGAAATCGAGCCCCTTCGACTTGTGAATCGTCATAACGCGGATGGTAACGGCCGCCTCTGGCTCCCGCATAGCGTAGCGTTCCATGTATTCGATGAACTCGTCCACGTCCCGGCTTCCCCCGCGATCGAAGGCCGCGGCCGCCTCCACGAATTGCCGGGCGCGCTCCCGGCTGAAGCGGTCCTCAGCAGGCAATCGGGGTTCCAGCCTGCGCATCAGGCCCTCGAACGTTCGCTCGAAGCCTTCCGCATGGATTCGCGAAAGGAAGCCGGTCGAGAGGCTCGACGGGCTGTCCCAGCCGTTCGCAGCCAGCACGGTCGCCAGGGGCGTCATGTGCACATGCTCCCAAGCCATCCGGTCGCCAGGGTGAACCGCCGCCTGGGCCAGGGCTAGAAGAGCCGCGCCCAAGGGATTATCCACACACACTCGCAGGTCGGATTCAGCCACGGCCGGCCAGCCGCCTTCCCGTCGCAGATAGTCCGCGAGATCCGAAGCGGTGCGGTTCTTCTGCACAAGGATGGCGCAGGACAAGCCCCGCTTCACGGGATCGATCTCGGCTAGCACCCGGGCGGCCGCGGCCCAGCGTCCTTCCGGTTGATCCGCCAATATAAGGGCGGCCTGCCCGCTCCGCTCGGGCACGGCCGATTCGTGGTTCTGCCACGCCCGCTTCCAAGCCGCGCTCGATGCACCAGGGAAAAGCGCCGCCAATGCCGGCTGATTGCCGAACACCGCGTTCACCATTTCGATAATGGGAAGGCCGGATCGCCAGGAACGCTTCAATTGGTCCTCCGCGATCGTCCCGGGCGACGCGTGATTATAGTGGTCGAAGATCTCGCGAAACAGGCGCGGATCGCCCTCGCGCCATGTGTAGATAGCCTGCTTCGTGTCGCCCACGCAAAAGAAGCTTCGCCTGCCGGCTGCGTCCTGCACCGCCTCGTCGATCAGGTTGCGCAGGATGCTCCATTGCCCGAAGTTCGTGTCCTGGAATTCGTCTAGCAGCCAATGGTCGATGGCTCCGTCGAGCCGGAAATCAACGGCGAGCCGGCCGTCATCGGTCGCGACGCCCAGGGTGGCCGGCTGAAGCACACGCTGGACATCGGCGAAAGTCAGGCGGCCTTGGCGACGGACCAATTCATGGTAGCTGTGCTCGTATCCGTTCAAAAGGGCATGGATGCCGCGGGTCATGGCCAAACGCCGCGCCAGTTCGGCGGCAAACACGCCGCGCACCAGATCGGCCAGCGCCGCGCCGGCAGGCGCGCTCACCTCCTGCCGTTTGCGATCGATCAGGAGGACAGCGCGACCGCTTTCAAGTTCGTCCCAGGCATCAATCGCCTTGCCCATCACGTATTCTACGGCTTTGGGCAAAGCGGCTCCCGGAGACCAGGTTTCCAGTCCGGCGAGGAAGGACTCCCATCGCTCGTTCTGCTTGGGCGAGGCGCCGGCCGTCTGTAACCAGGAGTGCAAGAGGGCGGCGCACTCCGACCGGCCGCGCGCCGGCGCAGCCAGCCATCGCGCGCCGTCAGGCCAGATGCGGTTCGGATTTCCCCATAGCTCCGCATCGGGCGCCGAAAGGTAGAGCTCGTGATGCTCATCGAGGAATTCATCCAGGCGGGACCCCAGCCGTTTTTCCTCACGTCCGAACGTCGCCCGCTTGAATTCCTCGATGAATTCACGCCGGCTCGCGTCATTCGATGAAAGCTCCGCGAAACGGCGGCGCAGCACCCGGCGGCGCTCCATGCGGGCCGCATGCTCCTCCAGCAGTTCGAAATCTCCGGCAAGGCCCAATTCGAGCGGGAAAGCCCGCACCATGCGCGCGAAAAAACCGTCGATCGTGCCCAGGCGAAGCCGATGCGTCGCGTCGATCACGCAACGGAGCATCCGCAGAAAGTCGCCTCGGCGCAGGTCCGGCCGATGGATATCCCGGCCGAGCTCGGCCGCCCCTTCGTCGGTGCCGGCCGCTCCGGCCAGCTTGCTGAGGATCTCATCGAAGAACTCCCCCGCCGCCTTGCGGGTGAATGTCAGGGCGACGATTCGCTCCGGCTTCGCGCCCATCGCCAGCAGTTCGACGAACCGGTTGGTAAGGGCGAAGGTTTTGCCCGATCCGGCCGAGGCCAGGATCATGATGTTGCGCGGGTGGATCATTTTGACGCTCCCCAAGCCACGCTGGCCTTGGCCCCCCGGTGGAAGAGCCGGGCGAAGTCGTCCCGATCAGGCGGCACTCCCTCGCGAGGAGGCCAAAATATGCCGCCAGCTATCGCCCGGCAAACCTCCTGTGTGCAGCGCAGGGCCGAAGCGTGCAGCTCCGCTGAATAGTTTTCCCAGGAAACGACACCCGTTTCGCCAACTGCCTTCGGCAGATTGAAGTAGCCGCATTGGGTCTGCGTGGAGAAGACGGGTGCGATGGCCCCCAGATAGAACGGGAGCTGGAGGTCGGCCCAGACCCGCATCTTGTTCCCGATCACGCAGCGCATCCACTCCGGATGATCGGCGCCGGCGCGCAGCGCCTTCAGGTGCGCCTCGGCGGGGGAAGATGCGGCATCGGAAGTCTTGTAATCCAGCAGTCGCACCGCGCCGCTGCTGACGTGTCGGTCGATGCGGTCAATCTTGCCTCTCACTGTCAGGCCGCCGAACTCGACCTCGATCGCCCGCTCCACCTCCTCGATCCTCCAGCCCGCAGCCCGCTCCCTCGCCTGCACCTCGGCGGCTCTGGTCAGGCGCTGGCTGGCAGAATCCCGCTGCACGAACAACGGAAGGGATAGCCCCTCGCCGAAGCGCTCTCGCACCTGCCGATCCAATTCAGCTGAAAGGAAATCGGCCAGCGTCCGCGCATCCGTGCATTCCCTCATCTCCTCATCGCGCCCCATCGCCTCCAGCGCAGTGTGGCAGAGCGTGCCGAAATCCAGGTCGTCGAGCTCGCCCTTGCCCGCATCGATCGGCTCCATCTTGAGCACGTGGCGAAGGTAGAATCGGAAGGGACAATCGAGCCAGTCTCGCAGAGCCGTGATCGCCACGCGCAGCAGCGGCAGCGCGGCTGGCGGCGGAGGCTCGAGCCGCCAGGCCCGTCCCCAGGGGATGGGCGGCTGGGCACGCTCGGCCGAGCGGAAGAGGAAATTCACGCGGGCCGGAAGCTCCTCGTCGGCGCAGCGCAGAAGCAGCCGCGAAGGTTTCAGGGGATCGCCGTTGCCCGCCGCCTTCCCGTAAAGGAGGTCGAGCCTCCCTCGCCCTTCCGTCCGGCTCGCTGCCAGAGCCTGCAGGAAATAAGCGTCGCGGGCTAAACGGTTTTCGTTCGTCTTGAGGCCGAGGCGGGCTCGCAGCGATTCAGGCAGGAACGGATCGGCCGTCACCGCGTCAGGCACTTTTCCCTCGTTGAATCCGGCCACGATCAGATGCGGAGCGTCCTCCCATAGCAACTCGAGCCAGCCTTGAAGCTCTATGGCTCCGTCGGGTTTCTCCTCGGGATCCCGACCCTCGCCGAAGAGCCGCAGGGCAAGGTCCCACGCGTCGGCCTGGGACAAGTCGGGTGCGGCCGCCGCGCAATCCCTCGCCACCTGCGTCCATGCCGAGGCCGCCTCGGCCAGCCGTCCGTCCTCCCCGGGCGCCAGCTTGAGCCTGCGCGCGGCGAAGATCGATTGCAGGACGGCCGAAGCGCCCGCCGCAAAGGAGGCTCCGGCCATTCCTGCCCGAATCTCTTCGACGAGGTCCAAGCCGCCGCCGACCTCTGGATAGGCCCCTCCCGAGCACGCCCGCGCAGCCGCGAGATCGACGGGCAGATGCCGGGCGCGGAGGCGGTCCAGCCCGGAAAGCCAGCGCTCCTGCGAAAACTCCCTTCCCAGCCTCGACCGCAAAAATTCCGTGAAGTCGGGGCAGCGAGCAAGCGCCTCGACCGCCTCGAAAGAAGGCTCGCCCGCCAATCCCGCCAGCGCCGCGAGCAGCGGATACAGCCGTCCCCGACGGCGCGAAATTCCCTCTGGATCATAAACCTCGAACCGTTCGCGCCTGAGCGCGCCCTCCAGGGCCGGAAGCAGTTCCCGATCGGCCACCCCGATTCCCAACAGCCCTCCGGGGTCGGCGTACTCCTTGGCCCAACCGGCGATCTCCTCCGCTTGGGCCACCGGATCGGCGCACAGCCTGACCCGCCGCTCGAAATCGGATAACTCAAGAATGCGCTCGCTCCAAATGGACGCGAGCGGCCGGCCCCACTCATCGAAAGCGCCGGCCAAGTCCTCCGGAGCAAAAATCACGACCTGCACCGGCATGGCTCTCCCGTGGGCCGCAAGCGCCGCCAACGCGAGCGAAGGAGGATCCGGCACGCCCATCATCACAATCCGCTCGATACCCTGCGGAGCAGGAGGATCGCCGGCCAAGGCGATCTTGGCGGCCTGACTGTCGCCCAATCCACGGACACGGAGCGCCTCATCGTAGTGAGCCTCCAGCTCACTTAATTGCCTCCAGCGCTCCCTTTCTGGAAATCCCTCGTCGGTCCGGCCCCCGACGCCCGACATTCTCAGCCCGCCTTCGGCCAGCGTCGACTGGAGACCCAGGAAAGTTTCGGCCGCTCGCAGCGCCCATGAAAGGCTCCGTCCCGGCGGATCGACCGGAAATACATTCCGGTATCCCTCGAAGTCGATTTCTTGGAGCACCTGGGTCCAAGCCAGCAACGATTCCAAGCGCGAAGCCGCTTGAAAGTCCGCAGGTGCCATCAAAGCCTCCGGCGTAAGGACACGCGGCGCGAGCACGCCCTGCCTTCTTCCCGCCGCGTATCCCGCAAGAGCTTCGCGCAGCCGCCGGCCCGACTGGCGAGTGGGCACTACCGCCAGGGTGCGGCTAAGGTCCAAAGCCGCCAACCCATTCCAGTCGCCGGCGAGCCATTCAGCTGCCTGGGGCAGCAGCGGCTTGTCCCAGGGCAGAAAGTGGCGGAACACCGGCATCGCAACCAATGCATAGCCGAAATCGTGGGATTTCGGAAGCTCTCGCCTAAATCTTACGATTTAGGCTACGCAATCCCTTACTTCGCGAAGATGAACTTCGCGGCGCTGGCCTTGGCGTGATTGGCCGCGTTCTTGTGAACTACGCCCGACTTCACGGCCTTGTCCATCGCGGAGACATAAGCGATGCCGGCCGACTTGGCCGCGGTCGCGTCCTGGCCGGCCGCCGCGGCGGCAAACTTCTTGTGCAGGGTCTTGAGGCGGGTCTTGATCCCCTGGTTGCGGACCATGAGTCGCGCGGATTGGCGGGCGGCTCGGATAGCGGATTGGGTA
>DAISJK010000055.1:0-5842 GCA_036821505.1 Opitutaceae bacterium | reverse complement strand
GTTAGGGACAACGCGCTCCACCTGAAGCCAAACTGGAAGCCGGGAGGCGGTGTCGGGTGACTCAAGTCACCTGAACAGCTTAAAGGCGGCGAAGACGATAGCGGCGGTCGTGACTGTATTGGCGATCCAGAAGAAAAACATCCATCGGATCAGCGAGTCCCTGAAGTTGGACAGCATTACGTCAATCCTAGCTTCAAACACCTCAAATTGACGGGCCAGCTCTTGTTCAAAGATGTCGAAATCGTGCCTGAGCCAGTCGCGGGTCTTCTCGTAGTCGGATCTTCGAATTGCTGAAGTCATACTTCAAAAAGTAGCTGATATTGCCAATGCTCTTCGCGCAAGCTCCGCCTGGTTCAGCTTGCCCTGTTCGTTGCGCGGCCAATTGGCGATGGCGAGGTAGCGGCGAGGGCGTTTGAACGCAGCGAGGGATTCTAAGCTGGCAGCAACGCGGCCAAGGTCCGGAGCCACCGGGCTCTCGGACGGATAACAGGCGACCACGGCCTGCCCCCAGTCCGGATCGGGCAGCCCGATCACGGCCACGTCCGAGAACTGCCCGGTCGCGAGCAGCGCTCCCTCGACTTCGATAGGGTCGACTTTCTTCCCGCCTGTTATGATTACCGCGTCCCTGCGCCCGAGGATATGGAGGTGGCCGTGTTCGTCGATTCGCCCGAGATCGTCTGTGAGAAATTCGCGCGCTTCGCTCCAATCGGGGTAGTAGCCCCGGAAAATCGAGGCCCCAGCGATCCGCACGCCACCGTCAGGATCGAGAGCGAGCCGGGCATGCGGAAGGAGCGTGCCACAACTGCGATCCCCTTT
This sequence comes from Opitutaceae bacterium, assembly GCA_036821505.1. Lineage (GTDB taxonomy): Bacteria > Verrucomicrobiota > Verrucomicrobiia > Opitutales > Opitutaceae > Palsa-1447. The sequence goes on along the minus strand of DAISJK010000055.1, from coordinate 5,026 downwards.
CAGAAATTTCGCGGGGGGCAACGCGGCTACCATGGCCGCGGTTTCAGTCATGCCGTAGCTCGGCGAGAGCGGGAGACGCGCGGCGCTTGCGGCGGCGGCTAGATCGGGCCACAGGGGACCGCCGCCGATGAAAATCGCGTCGAAATCCCTCAACCAGGCGGTCGTCTCGGGCGAGGCCAGCAGCCGTTGCAACTGGGTTGGAACGAGGGAAATGAACCAGCCACGGACGGGCGGCCCACCTTCGCCCAGCTTCGGCGGGCGGGGCCCGCCCGTCCCTACCTCGGTCAACGCCGGGTGATCGCCCGTTGAAAGACGCTTCCAATCCCAGGGCAGCCACGTCCCGCCTGTCAGCACGGTCCGCATCCAGGCCATGAAGCCGCTCACGTGGTGCATCGGAAGAACTCCGACGCAGTTGATGCGAGTCTTGCCTGCGTGTTCGCAGAACCCGTTGACCGCCGCAGCGATGGTATCTTCGTCATGGCGGGCAAACTTGAGGCGGCCGCCGGTGCCGCCGCTCGGAATCATGAGCCAGCCTTTGGCACGCGACTCGGGACGAAGCGCGAGCAATTCGGAGAAGGCAGATCGTTCGGCTGCGCCCCATCCGGGATCGGCCAGAAAGACCGGGCCTCCCCCCGCAACCGCTGTCGCAAAAGCCGCGGAGAATTTTGCCGGATCGGCCTCTTCAACAACGGCCGGACGATCCGCAGGCTCGGCCGCGCGGAATTCGGCGCCGAGAAGCGCGGCTAGTTCGCGGCGTTCCATGCGGCCTCCGGATCGATGCGCCGCACGTCTTCCCAGCGCAAAAAGGGCGCGGCAGAGGGGCCGTCAAAGCGGGCGTCGGCGAAGAGCGGCCATACTCCGAAGCCGAGCGCACGCGGAGGACCGGCCCAGGCGAAGGCCGATCGAAGGGCTGCCCGCGCGCCGACGGCGGTTTCCAGCGCGGAAGAAAAAACGACTGCCGAACGGGCCGCCGATAGCCGGGCGAGCGCACCGGCGACTTCGGCGATCAGCGCCGGCTTCACCACAAAAACGCCCGGCCAGCCCGAATCGAGCCAACGCGCGATATCGCCATCGCCGGCGAGGGATTCGTCAAGCGCGATGGGGGTGGGAAAATCCGCGGCCAGGCCGCGCAGGAGATCGTCGTTGCCGCGGGGTGCCGGCTGCTCGACGAATTCGACGGGACGGTCCGCACAAATTTCCAGCCATCGCTCCGCCCGGCGGCGATCCCAGGCGCCGTTCGCATCGAGCCTAAGCCGGGCGCCCTCGGGAAGCTTGGCGCTTAGATCGTCGAGCAGAGCCATCTCATCTCCCTGATCGCCCACCCCCACTTTCCATTTGAATGTGCGGAACCCCGCTTCCAGGCGTGGAACCACCGCCGCCAGCGCTGCGTGCCCGGCCGGCAAAAGCGCAGCGACAGGGAGGGCCTCACTAGGTTTGCCTGACTCTTCGTGCAGGTATTCCTGAGCCGCAGCCAATGCATTTCGAAAGCAGGTGGGGCCCGCTATTTTGGAATCCGATTCCAGTCTTTCTCCCAACGACCGGCAGGCGGCTTCGATCTCGTCGACCGTTTCCGTCCCAAATCCGGGCACGGGAGCGGCTTCGCCCCAGCCGATCTTTCCGTCTTCCGCCTCCAACCGCAGCAGCACCCCCTCCCGCGTCGTCCAGGGTCCGTGCGCCGTCCTGACCGGTGCCTTGAACGGCAGCCTATAACGGCGGTACGCGAAGCGGCAGGTCATCCTTCATAATAGCAATCATACCCTTCCCAGCCGCTCAACCCTCCCAAGAAACTATTTGCCTCTTTTGCCCCGGGTCTTATTCCGTTCATGGCAACCCATGACCAAGGTTGCCAAGCTCCAAGCCGCCGCGGCAGACGCGGAATTCTACCAGCCCGCCGACGCTTTTTTCCGCGCGGAGCTTCCGATGGCCCTGACGTTCGACGACGTCACCCTAGCCACCGCCTATTCCGAGATTCTGCCCAAGGACGCCGATCCTTCGACCGCGCTTTCCGAAACCCTGCGCCTGCCCGTTCCGATTGTGTCGTCCGACATGGACACCGTGACCGAGTCGCGCATGGCGATCGCCATGGCGCTGAACGGCGGCCTCGGGCTTATCCACGCCAATCTCCCGGCGCGGGATCAGGTGAAGGAGGTCGCCAGGGTCAAACGGCACATCCATGGGCTGATCCAGGATCCCATCACCGTAAGCCCGGGCCAGTTGATCGGCGACGTTCTGGCGATGATCGAGGCGAAGCGGTTCGCGTTCTCCACCTTCCCGGTCGTGGACGGACGCGGCGTGCTCGTGGGGCTGCTTTCCGGCAACGTGGTGAAAGAGCGCTACAAGGCAAAAAAGATCTCCACCGTCATGACGGCGCGGACCCAGCTCATCACCGAGCAGGAAAGCGCCGTGGCCGCCGATCCCATCCGGGCGGCGGACCTCTTTTTCAACCGCCACGTGGGCGTCAACAAGATGCTGGTCGTGGACAAGGCCGGGCGCCTGCGCGGCCTGGTCACCGCTTCCGACGCCGAGCGCATCACCGGCGAAGCCAAGTCGCGGCGCAAACCGGCGCGCGATGGGCACTTCCGCCTCGTGGCCGGCGCCGCCCTGGCTCCGCTGCGCCGAACCGACGGGTCGATCGAACGCAAGGCGTTCCTGGAGCACGTCGGCCAATTGGTGGAAGAGAACATCGACGCCGTCGCTGTATCCACAGCTCATGGACACACGGCCGGCGTGGGCGCGCTGGTGCGGCTCGTCCGCCAAGCCTTTCCCGATCTCACCATCATCGCCGGCAATGTGACGAGCGGCGCCGGGGTCGAGTTCCTGGCCGATTGCGGCGCCAATGCGATCAAGGTCGGCCAGGGGCCCGGCTCGATCTGCACGACGCGGTTGGTGGCCGGCGTAGGCATCCCGCAGCTCACTGCGCTTTACGTGTCCGGCTTGGCGGCCCGCCGGCGCGGCGTGCGCATCCTGGCGGACGGCGGCATTTCCAAGTCCGGCGATATCGTCAAAGCCCTGACCCTGGCCGACGCGGTCATCTGCGGCGGGCTGCTCGCTGGTTGCCGCGAGGCGCCGGGCGAAATCATCGAAATCGGCGGGAAAACGTACAAAAAATACCGCGGCATGGGTTCCCTGGCGGCCATGAAGGCCGGAAGCGCCGCGCGCTATGGGCACGACGGCGGAGATGCGACCCGCAAGGCGGCCGCCGAGGGCATCGAGGCGCTGAAGGAAGTGAGCGGCTCGATAGACGACGTCCTGGGAAACCTGATCGGCGGCGTGCAAAGCGGAATGGGCTACCTGGGCGCGGCAAACCTGTCCGAGCTGCGCGCGCGCGCGCGTTTCGCGCGGGTCAGTCCGGCCGGCCAGAAAGAAGCGGGGCCGCACGACGTGGTCGAGGTTTCGACTCGCGTCAACTAAGGGTCTGCGGCTTGGGTTGCGTGCCATGCCGTCAATTCCCTTTTCCAGCCGGCTCATCGCCGACGTGGGCATTTCCTTCGGCGACGAAGGCAAGGGACGCCTGATCCCGGAAATCGCCGAAGAGCTGCGCGGCGGCCCTTCGGCCGTCTCAGTCGTGCTCAAGGTCAACGGCGGGGCCAATTCCGGCCACACCGCGGCCGGCATCAAGCTGAACCTGCTGCCGGCCGGCGTGGTCGAGAAGGAGATCCCGCACCTGGCCTTGGGCGGAGGTGTGGTGGCGGACCCGCGCAAGATTTGGTGGGAGGCCACCCCGCTGGAACGCAAGGGCTACGCGGTGCTGCCCCGTTTGCTGATCGACGAGCGCACGCTCGTCTCGGACCTGACCCACCGCCTGCTGGACCTCGCCTGGGAAGATTACCGGGTGAACGATCTGAAGGAAGAACCGCGCGGCACCACGGGCCGCGGCATCACCCCGGCCTACCTCGACGAGGTCGGCCAATGGCAGATTTATTTTTCCGATTTCCACGCCGGTCCGAATTACTTTGCGCGCAAGCTTGCGCAGCGCGCGGAGCGCGCCATGCGCACGATCCAGCACGTCTGCAGAACTAACGCCGCGTCTTGGGATAGCTTCTTCGACCGGCTGACCGCGGCCGAACAGCGGGCCAATGCCGAGGCGATCGAGCTCGGGGTCTTCCCTCGCGATGAATTCGATTTCGAACAGTTCCGCGGGTCCCAGCCGTTCACCTTGAACCTTGCGCGGCTGACAGAGGTGTACTGGAGCGCGGGCACCCGACTGGCAAAAAACATCGGCGAGGTGCGCGAATTGATCCGGAGGGAGCTTCAAGCCGGCCGGACCATCATCGGGGAGTTCGGCCAGGCCTACTGGCTGGACAAACGCCAGGGCTATTCGCCCAACGTCAGCGCCTCGCATACTTATACTCCGGAATTTTTCGAAAGCGCGGGCATCCCCGTCCAACCCATCCATACGTTCGCCGTCGCCAAGGCCTACGACACCAAAGTCGGCACACACACCTTTCTGACCCGGATGGATGCCGGCGATCCTCTCGGCGCCAAGCTGTCCCAAATGGAGTTCGGCACCAGCACCGGACGGATGCGCATGGTCGGCTGGTACGACGCCGTGGAAAAAGGCGACGTCCTGCGCTACGGCGGATTTCAGGATTTGATGATCAACAAACTCGACGCCCTCACCTGGTCCGGCGAATGGCGGGGCGACGTGCTCATCTGCACGGCGTACGAGGATGCGTCCGGACGGCGCCATCACCACGTGCCCCGCAACGAGGCCGTGCGCAAGGCGCTGCGTCCGGTGTACGCGCGTTATCCCGGATGGAGCGAGGACATCTCGAATGTGCGGCGATTCGCCGATCTGCCGCGCAATGCGCGGCGCTATGCCGCCGCGATGCTGAAAACGGTCTTCGATCTGGCCTATGCGGGAGAATCTTGGCCGGCCGCGCTTCCCAATCTCCGCTACCTGGGCGTGGGGCCGCTCCCGTCGCAGATCATCAAGGATGTCCCGCCGGCCAAGGAATTAATCAAATTGGTGAAGGGGTCAGGTTGAAAAAGTTGCGGTGCAGCACCGCAACTTTTTCAACCTGAC
>DAISJK010000054.1:0-5848 GCA_036821505.1 Opitutaceae bacterium | reverse complement strand
CGATCTGAAGGCGTTGCTCGATTATCTCTTCAGCTCGCTGCTCGGGCCCGGAGTGAAGACGCGCTTCCGTCCCCACTACTTTGCCTACACCGAGCCCAGCTTCGAGGTGGATCTCAGCGCCCGGCACCTGCCCAAGGTGAACAAGGAATGGATCGAGATCGGCGGCTGCGGGCTGGTCGATCCGGCTGTATTCGAAGCGGTGGGCTACGATCCCGCAGTCTGGACCGGCTACGCCTTCGGCATGGGCATCGAGCGCCTCGCGATGATTCTCTACGGTGTCGACGATATCCGCACCTTCTACCAGAACGACCTGCGCTTCCTGCGGCAGTTCGCCTGACGACCCGTGACCCACGGCTCCGCTCCGCAATGAAATTTTCCCTCGACTGGCTCAAAGACTATGCCGCTCTCGATGCGCCGGCCGGCGAAATCGCGCACGCGATCACGGCCTTCGTCTTCGAGGTCGAGGGGACGATCACATCCGGCGCACCGAAGTTGGATGACGTGTTCGTCGGCGAAGTGCTGGCGCGGGCCCCGCACCCGAACGCCGACAAGCTCTCGGTCTGCCAGGTGGACCTCGGGCCGGCCGGCGGGGTCAGGACCATCGTTTGCGGCGCGCAGAACTACAAGGTGGGCGACCGGGTGCCGGTGGCCCTCCCTGGAGCGGTCCTGCCGGGCGATTTGACGATCAAGCAGGCCAAGATCCGCGGCCAGCTTTCGGACGGGATGATGTGTTCGGGCCGCGAACTCGGTGCGGGCGACGATGGCGCCGGACTCCTGATCCTGTCCGGCCATCCGGCCCTGGGCACGCCGATCAACGAAGTTTTGCCCCCGGCTGACACGATCTTTGACATCGAGATCACGCCGAATCGGCCGGATTGCCTGTCGCATCTCGGATTGGCGCGCGAACTGGCGGCCTGGTTCGGCTGCCGGCTGCGCTATCCCGCGGCTAAATTCCGCGGCGACCTGAATCGAGCGCCCGAGCGGCTCGATTTGCTATCGGATGTGCGGGTGGATGCTCCGGAAGATTGTCCCCTATACACGGCCCATCTCGTGACAGGAGTGAAGATTGGCCCCAGCCCCGAATGGCTCCAGAGGCGGCTGCGGGCGGTGGGACTGCGGCCGATCAACAACGTGGTCGATGTCGGCAACTATGTGATGCTCGAATACGGGCAGCCCTTGCACGCGTTCGACGCGAACCGTCTGGGCGGGCGGCAATTGATCGTGCGGCGGGCGGCCGACGGGGAAAAAATAACCACGCTCGATGGCCGGGAGCGGACGCTGAGCGGCCGCATGCTGGTGATCGCGGATGCAAAGCGCCCCGTGATCATCGCCGGCATCATGGGCGGGCAGGATTCGGGCGTTTCGGAAGATACGACGGATATCGTGCTCGAGTGCGCCATCTTCAAACGCCAGTCGATCCGCTGGACTTCGCGCCACCTTGGGCTCTCGTCGGATTCCTCCTACCGCTACGAGCGCGGAGTCGATCCGCATTCGGCGCTCGAGGCGGCCCGCCGCGCTCTGGATCTCATTCGCGAAACCGCCGGCGGGGAAATCGTCGGGCCAATGCGGCAGATCGGAGGAGACGTGCCTTGGAAGCGCGAAATCGCGATCACCACGCATTTCGTGCGCGAACGGCTCGGTTTCGACGTTCCGGTTGAGGAAATGAAATCGTCGCTGGGGGCGCTCGAGCTCAAGATCGCGCGCGAGGCGCCGGTGGCTGATGGCGGTCTGTCCTGGGTCGTTTCGATCCCAAGCTGGCGGGACGACTTGGACCGGCCGATCGACCTGGTTGAGGAAATCCTCCGTCTCCACGGAACCGACGATATTCCGGCCGCGGTGGTTACGGGGCCGGGGCTGATCGGCGACGATGATCCCACGGTCATATTCAACCGGCGCGCCGCGGCCTATTTGGTGGGGCACGATTTTCACGAGTGCGTCAACACGACCTTGCGGCCCGGCCGCGAGCTGACGACCTGGATTTCGGGTGCGGCCGCGGCCGAGCTGGCCTTGGCAAATCCCCTGGCCGAGGACCAATCGCATCTGCGCCCGTCGCTCATCATGGGCCTCCTGGACTCGCTCAAGCTGAACCAATCGAGGGGCGTCGCCGCGTCGCGCCTGTTTGAAACAGGGCGGGTGTTCGTCGAGCACAACGGTCATAATTACGAGTGCGCCGCCGCGGCATTTGTCATCGCCGACGACGTGGAACGGCGCTGGAAGCGGCGCGAACCCGCCGATTTTTATACGGCCAAGCACCACGTCGAGGCCTTGGCCGCCGCGGCCGGCTTGGATTTGCAAGCGCAGCCGATCGCGCCGGCCCGCGGACTGCACGACGGCTGGCAGGAAGGTCATTCGGCCGCGGCCGGCGACATCGGGCAGGGGAGAGTGGCCCGTTTCGGTCTGCTCAATCTCGCGCTGGTCAAGGCGCTTGGCGTCGAGGGCGGCGTCTACGCCGGCATTGTCGCCATCCTGCCGGAAAAACTGCCCGCCGGCGGCCTGAGCGGACGCTTTGCGGACTTCAGCCTTTTTCCCGCGGCGCTGCGCGACATCGCCCTGGTCGTTGACGAGGCCGCGACCGCGGCCGAGGTGCGCGCCAAGCTCGCGGCGGCGGCCACCGCGGCCGCCGCCGGCGCGTTTGCGGTCGAGGCGGTCGAGGTCTTCGACGTGTATCGCGGCGAAGGCCTGCCCGCGGGGAAGAAAAGCCTGGCATTCTCGCTCGTCTTTCGATCGGCCGCGCGCACCCTGAACGACGAGGAAGTGAACGCGGCCCTGCGCAAGATCCAGGATGAAATCACCCGCGCAGCGGGCTATGGGATAAGACAATGAGCGATCGACCGGCGGACTTCGACATCGACCACATCGCGAATCTGGCGCGGATCGCGCTCACGCCGGAGGAAAAAGCGCGCTTCAGCGCCCAGCTCGGCGACGTGCTGGGTCATATCGCGCGGCTGAAGGAGGCCGATGTGTCCGGGGTGGAGCCGACCGCGCATGCCTTTCCCATCAGCAATGTCTGGGCCGAGGATGTCCCACAGCCCGGGCTGACCGTGGAGGCGGCGCTGCGGAACGCTCCGGCCCAGCGCGATCATATGATCGTGGTGCCCCGGGTCGTGGAATAACGTCCGATGGCGGGCGAACTTTTTTTCAAGACGGTCGGCGAATTGGCCGGCGAGCTCGCGTCGGGCCGGCTGTCCTCGGTCGAGCTGACCCGTGCGGTGATCGACCGCACCCGCGCGGTGGACGGTCGCGTGCGGGCGTTCAATTCGTTCGATGAGGCCGGCGCGCTGGCCCAGGCCGCCGCGTCGGACAGGCGCCGCGCGGCCGGAGAGGCCAGAGGACCGCTCGAGGGCATCCCCGTGGGCCTCAAGGACGTCATCGCGGTCGAGGGCCAGCCGCTCACGGCGTCCAGCCGGATGCTGGAAAATTTCATCTCGCCCTACGACAGCACGGTGGCGCGCAAACTGAAAGCGGCCGGAGCCGTGTGCTGGGGGCGGCTCAACCTGGACGAGTTTGCCATGGGTTCGTCCACGGAAAATTCGGCCTTCAAGTCCACGTGCAATCCTTGGGATCTCGAACGCGTGCCGGGCGGATCGTCGGGCGGAAGCGCCGCGGCGGTTGCTTCGGGCGAGGCGATCGTATCGCTCGGTTCGGACACGGGGGGCTCGGTCAGGCAGCCCGCTTCGTTCTGCAATCTGGTGGGGCTCAAGCCGACCTACGGGCTTGTCTCGCGCTATGGGCTGATCGCCTTCGCTTCTTCACTCGACCAAATCGGCCCCTTCGCGCGCACGGTCGAGGATGCGGCCATCGTTCTGGGCGCAATCGCCGGGCACGATCCCCTCGATTCGACCTCGATCGAGACGGAGGTTCCGGATTACCGCGCCGCGTTGAAAAAGCGGAGCGGGCCTTGGAAGCTGGGCCTGCCCAAGGAATATTTTGGCGCCGGGCTCGACCCCGAGGTGGAGACGGCCGTCCAGGCCGCCGTCAAACACTACCGCGGGCTCGGCTGCGAAATCCGCGAGGTTTCGCTGCCGCACACCCGCCATGCGGTCGGGGTGTATTACATCATCGCCACAGCGGAATGCTCCTCGAACCTCGCGCGCTACGACGGCGTTCGCTACGGCCACCGCGCGGCGGGCGCATCGGACGCGGTGGATCTCTATTTCCGCTCCCGCGCCGAGGGCTTTGGCCAGGAGGTGAAGCGCCGCATCATCCTCGGAACCTATGTCCTGAGCAGCGGCTACTACGACGCCTACTATCTGCGGGCGCAAAAGGTTCGCACGCTCATCCGCCGCGATTTCCTCGAGGCTTACAAAGAAGTGGACGCCATCCTCACGCCGACTTCGCCGACGCCGGCTTTCAAGAAAGGGGAAAAGTCAGCCGACCCCCTGGCCATGTACCTGAGCGATGTCTACACAATCGGAGTGAATCTGGCGGGGCTTCCGGGCGTGAGCATTCCATGCGGGTTCACACGAGCCGGGCTCCCCGTCGGACTGCAAATCATCGGCCAGCCTTTCCGCGAGGCGGAAATGCTCTCGGTTGCCGCCGCCTATGAACGGGCCCACGACTGGCATGCGCGCCATCCGGCGCTTGCGTGATGAACTACGAACCCGTCATCGGCCTCGAAGTCCACGTCCAGGTTCGGACGCGTTCCAAGATGTTTTCACGCTCGGCGGCGGGCTACGGTGAGCCGGCGAACACGCTGGTCGATCCCGTCGTCCTGGCCCTGCCGGGAGCCCTCCCGGTGATGAACCGCGCGGCGATCGAGCAGGTCATAAAAGCGGGTATCATGCTCGGCTGCGAAATCGCCGCCGTCTGCAAGTGGGACCGGAAAAACTATTTCTACCCCGACTCGCCCAAGAACTACCAGATATCCCAGTACGACCAGCCGATCTGCAAAGGCGGTTGGGTCGAGATCGAGCTGCCCGGCTCCGCGCGCAACATCATGGGCGAGCACAAGCGCATTCCGCTCACCCGAATCCATCTTGAGGAGGACGTGGGGAAGCTGAACCACGGCGCCGGCGAGTCTCTGGTGGATTTCAACCGGGCGGGCACGCCTTTGATGGAGATCGTCTCCGAGCCGGCGCTGCGCACGGCCGAGGAGGCTTTTGCCTACCTTACCGCGCTCAAGACGCTGATGATTTACGCCGGCATCTCCGACTGCGACATGGAGAAGGGCCAGCTACGCTGCGATGCCAACGTTTCCATCCGTCCCGCGGGCGCCGCCGGGCTGGGCACCAAGGTGGAGATCAAAAACCTCAACTCGATCTCGTTCGTGCGCGACGGCATCGCGCACGAAATCAAGCGCCAGCTCGCCGTCGTGGACGCGGGCGGGACGATCGTGCAGGAGACGCGCGACTACGACGGCCAGACGGGGGCGTCCCAATCGCTGCGGTCGAAGGAAATGGCGCACGACTACCGCTATTTCCCGGACCCGGACCTGATGCCGGTGCGGGTGGACGAGACTTGGAAGGCGCGGCTCCGCGGCGAATGCCCCGAGCGGCCCTTCGACAAGCAGCGGCGGTTTTTGGAGCAGTACGGAGTCCCGTACACGATCACTTCGGTCTTGGTGCCTGACCGCGGGCTCAGCGATTATTTTGAGGAGGCGGCCAAGCTATGCGGCAAGCCGCAGGCCGCGGCCAACTGGATCGTCAACGACCTGCTCCGCGAACTCGGCGCGGCTCGCATCAACCTGAGCGATTCCAAGCTCCGGCCCGCGCACGTCGCCGAACTCGTGCGACTGGTCGATACCGGCGCCATCCTCGGGGCAGCGGCAAAAGAAATATTCATCGAGTCGTTCCGTACGGGCGAGGCGCCCGGCGCCGGGCTCGTCTCGGTCAAGGTCGCCGGGTCGTCG
>DAISJK010000053.1:0-5864 GCA_036821505.1 Opitutaceae bacterium | reverse complement strand
GGGGTGGAGTCATCCATCTTGCGCAGGTCGAGCCAGTAATCGAGGAACGCCTCGATGAAGCGCTCCGACTTCGGATCCGCCAGCATCCGGTCGGTCTGGGCCCGCAGCACGTCGGACCGGTGCAATTCGCCGCGCGCGGCGCAGGCGCGCAGTTCGTCGTCGGGCACGGAATTCCAGAGAAACAGGGACAGGCGCGTGGCCAGCGCATAGTCGTCGAGTTCGCCGGGTTGCTCGTTGAGGAACAGGAAGCTGGGCGACGACAGGACTGCGGTGTAGGAGGCCAACAGGGATTGGGCAAAGCCGAGGCCGGCGTCCCGCTGGTTGTGGTAGAGTCCCAGGAAGCGCTGCACATCCCGCTCTTCCACGGGCCGGCGGTAGGCGCGGGCCATAAAGCCCCGCAGCAGGCGCTCGGCGTCCGCGTCGGGATTGGCGGAGATTACCTCGACAGTGACCTCACTCATCGCCTCGACCCGCTCCCCGTCCTTGCGTCCCAAACCGCGGCGGAGGCTGGGCGCGACAACCGGCAGAATGACGCCGTGGGATCCGGGCGGCAGCTGCTTCATCGGTAGGTCGCCGAACAGGAGGCGGTAGCCGGCCCCGGTCGAGGCGTCGGAAAGGGGGCCTTCCACTTCCATCCACCGAAACGCGACGCTCGGCGCGCCGTCTTTCTGCATCAGCGGATTGCGGTAGTTGGTCGGTCGCGAACGGAAGAACCGCGAGGCATCGGGCACGAGCGTTTCGTTGGCCAGGAGCCACACCTCGCCCACGTCGTGCACCGCCGGTTCGGGCGTAAGGTCGAACGCCCCAACCCGGCGGTTCATCAAGCCGTTGCGGGTGTAGACCGTGATCGGCTCGTCGCGCCGACCCGGCTGAGGATTGTCGTAATCGCCGAGATAGGGACTGCGCTTCCGCTCCGTGCCCGTATGGTCCCGCTCGTTTTTATAGGCCCTCTCGATGCCGCCAGGCGGCACCCACAGCGTGTAGCCGCTGAACTTGATCCGGTAACGCCCTGCGACCGGCGCACGAAATTGATCCCACCGGTAGCTGAACCCGGTGACGTAATTGCTCGAGACCCAGGCCACGGCCTCCTCATCGCGCGTCGCCGGGTCCGTTAGCGGAACCCTGCGCCAGCGGACGTCGGGCTGCGCGGTGTTGAGCCCGACCACCGGATAAGTCATCCGGTCGGGGGAGGTGTTGAAGACGTCGCCGATGAACTTGCCGGTCAGCGTGCGTTGATCGCGGGCGTAATAGCGGTGGACAGTGGAGGGGCGCCATTGGAATTGCGTAGACATGACTTCACGCAGAGCGCCGTCGGCGGCGGCCAGGTAGCGTGCCATCTGGACGTGGGAAACATCCAGGGCGTCCCCGATCTTGTTGAAATTAGCCTTTTCCCCGTCTTCGGGCAGCTCGCCCCGGATTTCGAGCCAAGGGGCGAAGAGCACGTCGCGCAGGGCGTTCTCGTATTCGTAGCTGTTCAAGCGGCGTTGGGTGGCGCGGCCCTCGCTCGCGTACGATGCCTGCTCGGCGGCAGTGAGGGCGCCCGTCAGGCGGCTCACGAACGCCTGGAGTTCGGAGGGCGACGGCTGATCCTCTTTTTTCGGCGGCATCTCATGGGCCAGCAGCCGGTCATGGACCTTGACCCATTGGGCAAAGTTAGCCGGATCGCCGGGGGTAAAGGACAGCGCCGTCAGATCCAGTCCGCCCTTCTTTCTGTCGCTGTCGTGGCAGTTCGCGCAATAGTTGTCGGTGAAATCGCCGCCCGAGAACACGGCCAGCGGCGGCGTCACGCCGGTCGACTTTTCCGCCCCGGCCTCGCCGACGTGAACACCGGAGACGGCGAGCACGACCGCTCCCCCAACCAGTCTCCAAGCTGACCGCACCCTCATGCTGGCTCCAGGCCTCGCATCGTGCCGGTGGAGGAGGCGAACCGGTCGGTCTCGATCCCCATCTGATGGAGCATCGAGACGAAGAGGTTGGGCAGCGGATAATTGCGCTGGCGATCGAAGGCCAGATGCTGGCCGTGGCGGAAGCCGCCGCCCGCGAGGATCGTCGGCAGGTTGAAGCAGGTGTGCGCGTTGGCGTCGCCGAAATTGGAGCCGTAAAGCACCATCGAACGATCGAGCAGGGTGTCCTCGCCTTCGCGCACGTTCTTCAGGTCCGTCAGAAGATTGCCGAGCAGCTTCATGTGCCAATGGTCGATGACCTTGAGCTGGGCGCGCTTGAACTCCGACTGGCCGTGATGCGACAGGTTATGATAGCCGTCGGTGATCTTCGCGTCGGAGAGTTCGAGGGGGGGCGTGCTGACTCCGTCCAGCATCAGCGTGATCGAGCGGGTCGAGTCGGTTTCAAACGAGAGCCGCGCCAGGTCGTACATGATCTTCACCTTGTCCATGTAGGCGGCCGGATCCGCCGGATCGATGGGCATCGGGGCGTGCACCACCGGCTTGGGCACGTACTCCCAGCCGCGCGAGGCCAGCATTCGGTGCTCCAGGTCGCGCACGCTTGTGAAGTACTGATCGAGCCGGTCCCGGTCCCGCGCGCCCACCGAGCGCTGCAGGTCCTGCGCCTGGCCGGCGACGGCGTCGAGAATGCTCCGGCCGGTGTCGAGTTGCTGGACCTGCTCCTTGACCTGCTCGGCCGTGCCCTGGAAGAAGAGCTGCTTGAAGACCTCGGCGGCCTTGTCTTCCGGCGGGATCTCGACCCCCGTGCCGGTCCAGGACAAGCTGCGGGTGCGTGTATTGACCCCCAGCGTGATCGACGGAAACCGGGTGAGGATTCCGATCTGCTCGGCGATATGCTGGTCGAGCGAGATCGTGTTGCGGAAGGAACTGCTGCCGGGATGCGGGGCCGCGGTCAGGAAGCAAACGTCGGCGGGGTGCCCGCCGTCCACGTTCGGGTGGGATACTCCGCTGAACACGCTGAAGTCGTTGCGATGGTCCTCAAGGTACTTGAGATAAGGCGAAGCCACATAGTCGCGGCCCGTCCCGACGGGGAAAAACATGTCTCCGAGCACGCCCAGATTGTTGCAGATGGCGAACATGCGCCGGGGCTTGCCGCCGGGAGTCAGAGGCGTGGCGGGGGCGGTGGCGGCCCGGGCGAATCGGGGCAGCATCGCGTCGAGAAAGGGCAGCGCCACGGCGACACCGACCCCCCGCAGAAAGCGGCGCCGCGAAATCGGGCAGCGGGTCGAGACGGACGGAGCCCGCGGGTTTGGCGGGGGATTCATGGGGTAATGTCGGACTTAATTTTGGGTGACTCGACTGCTAAGGCAAATCAAGAACGGCCGAGTTGGTCGTTGCGGAGAGAAAGCTCAAAGTGGACATAGGTGGCGCGTCCGTCACGAAGTTGATGATAGATTGGACTTACCGAAGTGGAGGCGAAGGAAGTGGCGAGTTTGTGAAACACCCGCGGCAGCTTGCGGATTTCGGCGAGGCGCCGGGGCGTGTCGGCTTCCAAGGCCTCGAGCACGTGCGGGGTCCAATCTTCTTCCGTGTCCACTTTGAAGGCCGATTCTCCGACCGTCCTGCGAAAACGGGTCAACGCGCTCGGGGAGCTATCCCGGGCGTAAAAGAAATCGGCGATGAGGAGGCGGCCGCCGGGGCGCAGCACACGCGCCATTTCCTTCAGGCACGCGGCTTTATCCGGCAGGGGATGCATCGCTTCCACGGACAGTCCGAGATCGAATGAACCCGCCTGGAACGGCAGACGCTCCGCGCGCGCAAATCGGAATCGGAGGCTCATGGGTCGGTGGCTAAGACGATTGGTGAATGTAAAAAGTCGCGAAAAATCAGTCGCCCAATACGAGCGCGGCCCGAATTGACCGGCCAGAAAACGAGCGCCGCCTCCCCGGCCGCACCCGATCTCGATTAGATCGGCGCCGGCGAGCGACGCCGATCTCACAAGTCGGTGATAGAGTTGAAAGCCAAGGCGTTCGCCCTCCGACTCCGGCTTCAGTGGGATATGCGGATAGCCCGCCTCGCTGTAACCGCAGTTGAGCATCTCGAGCCCCCGCCTGCGCATGAGAACGAGGCCAAGGATCTCATAAAAGACTCTCTTGACGATCGGTCGCCGCCACAATCGTTGCCAGAGCAAGGTCTTCCAACTGCGGTTGTCGGAAGCTGTTTTAATTATTGGTCGTGGGATTGTAGTACGGCCCCAGTTGTCCGACCAACTGGGCCCTCACTTCGGCCAGATCGATGGCGCCCATGTGACGGTAAAGAATCTTGCCGCCCGGAGCCACGATGAGCGTGTAGGGCACGGGGCCCGGCCAGTCCGAATCGAGGGTCTGCTGCAGCTCCGCGGGCGTGCCGCTGAAGAGATAGTTGTCGGTGGAACGCCCCTCATTCCCGATCACGCGCCGTACTCGTTCAGGCAGCGCGGCGTGCTGCTTTTGCAGAAACTCGAGGGCCTTGGCGCGGTCTTCGGGGCGATCCATGCTGATCGTGACCAACTCGAAATTCCGGGTCTGAAACTGGCGGATCAGCGTCACCAAATCGGGGAATTCCTCGACGCAGGGCACGCACCAGGTGGCCCAGACATTGATCAGGCGCAGTTGATTCGTGTCGTTTTTGACCAGGGCGGCGACGCCGGCGGAATCGATAGGGCCGATGATGGCCGGCGTGCTCTCCCATTTTGCATTGGCCTTCGCGAGGGCCGGCTTGTTTTCCAGCCACTTCACCGAGCAGCCGAATGGCCTGGTCACGGCCACGGGCACCGGCTGGCCGGCGAGCATGGCCACAACGGCATTGCGCGCATCCTGGCTCGTCACCGTGTTCGTCTGCGCGTAGGGAGAATCGTCCAGGCGACCCATGTAGCGAAGCTTGCGATCGCGGTCGAAGATGAAGATGTGCGGAGTGCAAATGGCCCCGTAAGCCTTGGCGGTCCGTTGCGTGACGCCGTCGTAGATGTACGGAAACGTGAAGCCCCGCTCGCGCGCGTAGAGCTTCATGTCGTCATAGCTGTCGGTGTATTTGCTGTAGCCCAGTTCGGAGATGCCCACGCCCTCCGGAGCGTCGGGATCGATGGCCACGAGCGCCATGCCCTTGGCTTTCATTTCGGCGTAGAGCGGCAAAAGCCGCGTCTCGGCCGCGTGAGAGTAGGGGCAGTGATTCGAGAGGAAGGCGACCATCAGGATCGGCGCGTCCTTGAAATCGGCCAGGGTGTAGGTCTTGCCGTCCACGCCCTGGAGCGAAAAGTCCGGCGCGGGATCGCCGATCTTGAGGTGGCGCGCGTCCGCCGGCATCTCAAGCGCGAGGTCGTGATCGGGCAGTTTTTTCTCGGCGAGAGCAGGCCCGGCCGCGAGCAGTATGACTAAAGCGAAGGGGACGAGCCTTTTCACTCAGGAAGAGCTGGGCGGCGCGCTGGGCGGCGGCAAGCTGGGCGCCGGCGCCGTTGAAGAGGGCACCGGCTTGCCATCGACGGTCGACGCTTCCATTACTTCGACCCGCGTCCCGTCGGGATCATAGTAATTGATCTGCCGTTTGCCGTTGACGCCGACATGGATGTGAGTCGCGGGTTTGCTCTCCTTGGGCATCGGTCGGGCTTTAAGAATTTCCGCGGCTTTGGCGACGTCCGGCACCTCGAGGCAGAGATGATGCATGGTGTTGATTCGGGCCAGCGTCGGCATGGTGCTGTAGAGCATCAGTTCGACGTAATCGTCGCCGTCGGGGACCTTCAAATTGACCCAGTCCAGGACGCGGCCATTTTGGCTTCCCCGCCAGGTCTCCTTAAACCCGAGCACGTCGCGGTAGAACTTGAGCGAAGTGTCCAGGTCGCGCACCATGATTCCGGCGTGGGACATCCTGGCTGAAATCCGCGTGTCGGGCAGATGTTTTCCGACGTCGCTGGCTATCCAGCCTTTCGGG
>DAISJK010000052.1:0-5876 GCA_036821505.1 Opitutaceae bacterium | reverse complement strand
CCGCGGTAAGCCAGCGGCCCGATCAAATCCACGATAAACGCTGGGCCTTTGAAATGACCTCGGAAATTATTGAGCGAGTCGAAGCCCAAGTCACCGCCGAGTTTGCCAAGGACGCGCTTGGCGGCATCACGGTGGGCCTCGTATCCGACGCACGCCTTGCTTGGACCAAGAGCTACGGATTTGCGAACATGGAGCAGAGGATTCCGGCCTCGACAGGAACTGTCTACCGCATCGGCTCGATCACGAAGCAGTTCACCGGATTGATGCTGCTGCAATTGGTCCACCAGGAAAAGGTTCACATGTCTGATCCAGTGGACAAATACTTTCCTGAAGTGGAGAAGGTCACGCGGCGTTTTCCAAGTCTGCCACCTATCACATTGCTTCAACTGGCGACCCATACGGCTGGCCTTGCTCGGGAGCCGGCCAATTTCGCCGCCTCTCGTTCCGGACCGGTTTCTGATTGGGAGACGGCGTTGATCGCGGCCCTGCCGCATACGAATTATAGCAGCGAGCCAGGAACACGGTTCGACTATTCGAACCCAGGGTATGCCATCCTTGGCGCGGCCCTCAGTCGTGCGGCCGGGCAAACCTATGTCGACTATGTGCAACAGCACATCTTAACGCCCCTCGGCATGTCCCACACCTCCTTTGAGCCGAACGATGAGATTAAGGCCATCCTCGCACGCGGATATGTGCTTAAGAACGGGGTGGCAGATTCGACCGCGTCCGAGCGTGAACACAAGGGACGGGGGTTCGCCGTGCCGAATGGAGGCCTTTACAGCACGGTGGAGGATCTTGCGCGATTTGTCGCCTTCGAGATGGGCGATGGACCCGCCGGCGTCTTGAAACCCGAAGAATTGATACGTAACCGCCAAAGAATTATCCCCTTCCCCGGAAATTCGCGAGCCGGCCAGGGCATCGGCTTCATGGCAATCGTCTTGGGTGGCGAACTGATCTATGGCCATGGCGGAAACGTCGCGGGCTATGATGCCGAAGCCTTTTTCGAGCCCCGCTCGAGGTTGGGCGTGATTGCTCTTAGAAATGCCTCCGGCGGTACTATGGTAATGAGGAACATTCTGCACGCGGCCTTCGTATCGTCGCCGGCGCCTGTCTGAGGGAAATCGCTAACGTTTCGAGTTATCTGATGACATTCAAACTCGGGCTCGGGCTCTACCGCCACATGCTGACCCGCGATAACTTCCGGTTCGCGCGGCAGGCGGGGGCCACGCATATCGTGGCGCATCTGGTGGACTACTTCAAAGGCGGAGCCTCGAATCCCAGCGGCAACCAGCCGACGGGCACGGACCGCGGCTGGGGCTTGGCGGGCGATCCGAACGAACTCTGGCCGTTGGACGAGCTGGTCGCGCTGAGGCGCGCGATCGAAGCCGAGGGCCTGAAGTTGGAAGCCATCGAAAATTTCGACCCGGCCCACTGGCACGACGTGCTCCTCGACGGTCCGAAAAAGCGGCAGCAGATGGAAAATGTAAAAACCACGATTTCCAGGGTCGGCGCGGCGGGCATTCCGATCATGGGCTACAACTTCAGTCTGGCGGGCGTGGCCGGCCGTGTGACGGGACCTTTTGCGCGCGGCGGCGCAGAATCCGTGGGAATGGATGGGCCGTTCGACGCCCCCATGCCGAACGGAATGGTTTGGAACATGGTTTACGACGCGGATGCGCCGGCCGGAACCGTGCCGCCCGTCACGCAGGAGCAGCTTTGGAAAAGGCTCGCGGATTTTTTAAACGAAGTCCTGCCGGTGGCGGAAAAGGCGGGCGTGAGGCTTGCAGCTCACCCCGACGACCCTCCGACGCCGACTGTCCGGGGCCAGCCGCGCCTGGTTCACCAGCCGGCGCACTACAAAAGGCTGGTCGATCTCGCGCCCAGCCCGGCCAACGCGCTCGAATTTTGCGTCGGCTCTCTGGCCGAAATGACTGAGGGCGATATTTATGAGGCAGCCGACCACTGGAGCCGCCAAGGCCGGATCGGATACATCCATATGCGCAACGTGGCTGGAAAAGCGCCGCATTATCGGGAAACCTTCATCGATGACGGTGAAGTGGACGTGCCCCGGCTGTTCAAGATTCTCAATCGAAACGGCTTCGACGGGGTGATCATCCCCGATCACACCCCGCAGATGACGTGCGCGGCGCCATGGCACGCGGGCATGGCCCACGCTTTGGGTTATATGAGAGGCCTAGCGCAGGGCATGTGACACAAACGCGGCTTGAGCTGTGGCCGGCAGTGGGTTAGGTGTAAGGGTCCCATGCCCTCGATCCGCGAATTTGCCGCCGCCAAGGCAGCCGGGCGCAAGCTTGCCCTGGTCACGGCCTATGACGCCTGGTCGGCGCGGCTGCTCGACGATGCTCCTGTGGACGCGCTCCTGGTCGGCGACAGCGCGATGATGGTGGTGCACGGTGAGCGCGACACCCTCAAAGCCACGCCGCAACTCATTGCGCAGCACGTCCGCGCGGTTGCCCGGGGCGCCCCGAATAAATTGATAGTGGGCGACTTGCCGTTTCTCTGCGCGCGCAAGGGGCCGATTTTCGCCCTTGATTGCGCGGCGACGATCATGCGCGCCGGCGCGCATGCCATCAAGGTCGAGGGCGTGCGCGGCCATGCCGACGTCATTCGCCACCTTGTCGAATCGGGAATCCCGGTGATGGGGCACCTGGGTTTGACGCCGCAGTCGGTCCACGCGCTGGGCGGGTACACCGTTCAGGCGCGCGCCGAGAAAGCGGCCGAGCAACTGCGCGACGACGCGGCCGAGGTCGAGTCCGCGGGCGCATTTGCCCTGGTGCTGGAGTGCGTTCCGGGAAAGATCGCGGGGGAAATCACCGCCGCGCTGCGCATTCCGACAATCGGCATCGGCGCGGGAGCCCATTGCGACGGGCAGGTGCTCGTGCTGCACGATCTGCTCGGGCTCAATCCGGATTTTCGTCCGCGCTTCGTCCGGCGCTTCGCCGACGGCGCCTCGTTGGTCCGCGCCGGCGTGGCGAAATACGCCGCGGCCGTGCGCGCGGGCAAGTTTCCGGCGGCCAAGGAGGGATTCTGACATGCTGCGCGTTGTACCAACTGTGGCGGAGTGGCGCGCTTTGCGCGCCGAATATCGCGCCGCCGGAAAATCGGTGGGCTTCGTTCCCACGATGGGCGGGCTCCATGCGGGGCATGCGTCCCTGTTTAAAGCGGCGCGGCGCGGCAACGATGTCGTGCTCGCCTCGATTTTCGTCAATCCGTCCCAATTCGACGAAAAACGGGACTTCGAGCTTTACCCGCGGCCGTTCGAAAAGGATAGCGCGCTGATGGACGAGGCGGGAGTGGATGTGGCATTCGTTCCAACGGTGAGCGAAATGTATCCCGGCGGCGCGCATTATACTCTGACGGAGGATTCATTCAGCCGCAAATTGTGCGGCGAGCATCGCCATGGACATTTCGCGGGGGTGCTGACCGTGGTCATGAAGCTCCTTCAAATCGCCGATGCCGAGCGCGCCTATTTCGGCGAGAAGGACCGCCAGCAGCTCGAGCTTGTAAGGGGGATGTGCCGGGCGTTCTTTCTGCGGACCGAAATCATTCCCTGCCCCACCGTGCGGGAGCCCGACGGCCTGGCCATGAGCTCCCGCAATGCGCGGCTCTCCGCGGCCGAGCGCGCGCTGGCGCCAAAGTTTCATTCCATCCTGACCGCGGCCGGTTCGACGGACGACGCGGAGGCGGCGCTGGCCGCCGCCGGTTTTGAGGTGGATTATGTCACGGACCACGAGGGCCATCGTTTTGGCGCGGTTCGCCTCGGTCCCACCCGATTGATCGACAATGTCGCGCGGTAACGTACTTTTCTGCCTCACGGGATCGGTCGCCTGCTACAAAGCATGCGCGGTCATCTCGCGCCTGGCCCAGTCCGGCGTCACGGTGCAGACCGTGGCCACGCCGTCGGCGCTGCGCTTCGTAGGCCGGGCCACGCTGGAGGGATTGAGCGGCCGGCCGGTCTTCGACGACATCTGGGAGGAGGGACGGGCGTTGGACCACATCAATCTCGCCCGCTCGGCGGACCTGGCGCTGGTCTGTCCGGCCACCGCCGGCGCGATCAACAGGCTGGCCGCGGGTCTGGCGGACGATCCGCCCGGCGCGCTTTTTCTAGCTTGGGAGCTGGGGCTGAAGCCCTGGTGGATCGCGCCCGCCATGAACGCCCGGATGTGGTCGCACCCCGCCACGCAATCGGCGCTCGAAAGGCTGCGCTCCTGGGGCGTGCGCGTGCTCGACCCCGACGACGGACCCCACGCTTGCGGCGAGGAAGGCCCGGGACGGCTGGCCGATCCCGAGCGGATCGCTGCCGAAGTCCTCTCCGCGCTGGAGAAAAAGTGAATCTGATCGTCACTTCCGGGGCGACCCGCGAGCCGATGGATGCCGTGCGGTTTCTCTCCAATCGCAGCACCGGAGCGACGGGCGCGACGCTGGCCGACACCTGGGCCGCGCGCGGGCATTCAGTCGCGCTGCTCAGCGGCGAAGGAGCGGTCGCGCCGCGGCTGGTCCGCGAAACCGAAACTTTTTCATCGGCTGAAGATCTCCGCGCCCGGCTTGAGCGCAGACTGGCCGGCGGGCGCTGCGACGCGGTCGTCATGGTCGCCGGCGTTTCGGACTACCGGCCGGAGAACCCGACGGACGACAAACTGTCTTCGGAGCCCGAATCGCTTACGCTACGACTTGCGCGCAATCCCAAGATCGTGCCGCTGCTCAAGTCCTATTCGCCGCGTCCCCTGAGGGTCGTGGGCTTCAAGCTTACCGCCCACGCCGACGAAAAAGCGCGGGGCCAGGCGGTTGCGGCGCAGTTCGCGGCTGGGGGAGTCGACGCGGTGGTCCACAACGATATCGAGGAAATCCGCCGCGCGCGCGTCCATCCGTTCTCGATTTACCGTTCGCCGGAAATTGCGCCGCAGCGTGTCGAGGGGGCCGAGGCGCTGGCGCTTGCCTTGGAAGCGCTGCTTCAAGCTCAGGTTTGACCATGCGCGTCCTTGCCCTGAGCGTCGGCAATACTTCGATAAGAGGGGCCGTTTTCGTCGATCGGCGGGTGACGGCGCGATTTCGGACTTCGGTGGGCGAAGCTGCGACTGCGTCCGGCTTGGCCCGGCTGCTTGCGCCGCATATCCGGGGGCGCATCGACGGCGTGGCGATCTGCTCGGTGGTGCCGGCGCTCACCGCCCGCATAACCCGGGGGCTCGAGCGCGCCCTTGGCTTTCGGCCGCTGGTGCTCAGCGCGAGTTCGGAATGCGGGATTCACATCGCTTATCGCCGGCCCGGGGATCTTGGCGCGGACCGCCTGGCCGCGGCGCTGGGGGTGCGGGACCTTTTTCCCGGACGCCATGCGATCATCGTGGACTGCGGCACCGCGACGACCGTGACGGCATTGCGGCGCGACGGCTTCTTGCTCGGGGGAGCGATCATGCCCGGGATCGATCTGTGGCCCAAAATGCTTGCGGCCCGCGCCGCGCAGTTGCCGATGGCGCCTATCCGGAAGGTGCGCACCGCAATCGGCCGGTCGCCCCGCGAGGCCATCGCCGCCGGAGTGTTCCTGGGTCATGCCGGCGCGGTGCGGGAATTGGTTTCGCGGGTGCGGACCGAGGCGTTCGGCCGCGCCCAGGCCCTCGTCATTGGAACGGGCGGGAACGCGCCCCGATTTGCGGACGAGGGATTGTTCGATCGCATTGAGCCTGAACTCGTTCTTCACGGATTGCGGACATTCATCCTGCGTGCCAGATTAACGGGTTCCTCATGATCGCGACCGACCCAGTCATCGACACCGAGGCCGAACGGCTTTTGGGCCTGCTCATGCACGTCGATTGCGACGGGCGCCGGCCGTGGAATCTCGACACCTGCCGCGAGATCGCTCC
>DAISJK010000051.1:0-5927 GCA_036821505.1 Opitutaceae bacterium | reverse complement strand
CATGCGATAGGCGTTGGCCGCATCCTGGGGATTGGCGACCTGGACCAGGGCCAGATGGGGCCAGACCGCGGCTCGCAGGGTGGCGATGCGTACCCAAGCTTCGGCATTCCGTTCCAAAAGGCGGAAGTTTCGGGCGTCCGGCTCGACCGCGAGAATATGCGCCCGCGGCCAGCGCGCCGCGAAGGTCACGGACGTGTAGCCCACGTTGGCGCCCAAATCGAGGATATGCTCCGGTTCGAAATTCGCGCAGGGCAATTCGTATTCGCGAGCCACGAAGATCTCGTCGAAGGTTTCGAGGTCCGATGTGCCGGCGCGCCCCCAGATCGGATGCCGCAGGCCGGGCAGCCGCACCGCAACAACGCCCCCTTCTCGGCGGTTTAATTGCGCCGCTTGTAACCCCGCCCTCAGCCCGAAGCGGCTGATGTAGCGCAAAGTTCGTCGGGTGGACGTCTGCAAATCCGACCGCATCGACCGCACTCGCGCGTAAAAGTTCGGCATCGATTTAGCGGAACTAGGCGGCTGCGGCGCCATCTAAGGCGGCGCCACCATGAATTTGCGACTCGGATGCGGATGGGCTTTCCTGGCCGCAACCTGCGTCCTGGCCACGGCGTGCCACCACCATCACAAGGTTCCGGCCCAGGCGCCCTTGGCTCCCGAATTGGGGGAACAGGCTGCGCCGCCGCCGCCGGCCGCAAACATCGACTATAGAATTTGCCCGAACGACGTCCTGGAAATCAGCGTGTTTCAAGAACCCGACCTCAAGTCGGTCCTGCGGGTATCCAACCAAGGCACGATCGACTTCCCCCTGATCGGCGTCGTGACGGTCAGGACGCTGACCACCGGGGAAGCCGCCGCCGCCATCCGGGATCACCTGGCGCAGGGCTATTTGATGAATCCGCAGGTGAGCGTCACCGTCCTCGAATTTTCCAAACGCCGGTTTACCGTGCTGGGCGAGGTGCAGAGGCCCGGCTCCTATGCCATGGCCGACGACCAGCAGGAGGTGAGTGTGCTTCAGGCGATCGCCATGGCCGGGGGCTACACGCGGATAGCCGATCCCGGCAGAGTGACCCTTCTGCGGAAAAACGATTCCCAATCCATGATCTACCGGCTTAACGCGAAGAAGCTGGCCGCCGGCGGCGGGCAGTCCTCCGTTATGGTGTTGCCCGGCGACGTGATCACGGTGGCGGAAAGCCGATTCTAAATTGCGATCGCAAGGCGGCGTCTGGCGCCAGTTCCCTGTACCATTCCAGCACGTCGGCAAGCTTTTCCCGGATTTCGAACTGCGACCGCGCGATCTGGCGGTGATTGATCGGCGATGCCTCCCGCAGCTGGTCGTGCCACGCCACGATTGCGCGGGCAAAACCGTCGATGTCCCCAGGCTGCGCTCCCCGCGCGTGCGAAAGCGACAGCTCAAGCAGATCCCGATTGCCCGGAGCCTCGCTCAGAATCATGGGCAGGTCGCAGGACATCGCCTCCAGAGCCGCGAGGGACAGGCCTTCGTATCTCGAAGTCAGGATGAATCCGTCCACGGCCCTGTAAAAATCCACCGGAGTCGACATGTAGGCGCGGCGGAAAACACGGCTGCCCAGGCCGGAGTCCCTGACGATCTGTTCCAATTCGGAATCGAGATCCCCGTGGCCGACATGAAAAAGATTGATGGGTCTCGCCGCCGCCGCCCGGGCGAACGCCCGGTAAAGGGTGGCGGGATCCTTTTGCGACGAAGAGCGACCGATGAATCCCAGGATGGGTTCCCGCGGGGGCAGGCCCAGCGCCTCGCGCAGCCGGAGCTTTTCTTTGGACGGCGCCGGCGAGAACAAATCCGTGTCGATTCCGTTTTGCATCAAGCGGACGCGCGAGGGCGGAAGCCGCAGGCATCCGAGCGCGAAAGACCGCTCGCCGTGGGAAAGGACGATCGTGTGGCCGATCCGGCCAAAAATGCGTTCGGCTTCATTGTAGATGAAATCCAGGCGGCCGCGGTTGGGTTTCATGCCCCAATAGGCGTGCGGGTTGTAGATCTGCGCCGCTTTCACACCGAGGAGGGGCAGCATGCGAGCGAGGGCGCCCGCCTTCGAGCTGTGGCTATGAATGACCTCGGGCCGTACGGCGCGCGCCAGCCGATGCAGCGAGCGCAAGGCGCCCCAGTCGGATAACGCCGGGCGATTGCCCGTGCGCAGGTTTACGGTGCGGCCTCCGCGTTCCTCGATCAGGGCCACCAACACGGGCAAGCGGTCGCTGCTCCTCCGATCGGAATAGGCGAGGTGCGTGCGGACGCCCTGATCGATAAGGAAATGGCAGAGCGTCTCGACGTAGCGGAATACGCCGTCAACGCCCGGTTCGGATACCACCAGCACATTCATGCGCACAGTCCCGCCAGGGACTTCACTCCGGCTGAGCCCGTGAGGCTTCCGTAGATCTCCAGCAGTTCCGACACATGGCGGTCGGCGGTCCACGGGTTACGCCAATACCAATCATAGGCCGCCCGCCCGAGGCGGACGGCGAGGCCGGTGTTGTTTTCCAATTCAAGCATTCGCGCGCGGAGCGCTTCCGCCGAGCCGTGGACGAAGTGGAGTCCGTTGACTCGATCGCCGATGTATTCAGTGGCGGCGCATCCGTCGGCAATGATCGCGGGAACGCCCATGGCGGCGGCTTCGATCACGACCAACCCGAGCGTCTCGTACCATAGGGGCGGAAAAACCAAGGCGCGGGCCGTACGCAGAAGCTGGCGGATATCCGGCGCGTCAAGCCAGCCTGTGAAGCGGGCGCGGGGGCAGATTTTCCGAACATCGGCTGCCAAAGCGCCGTCGCCGACGAAGGTCGCGGCCACGCCGGACGCCTGCGCCGCCTCGGCAAACAGCCGGACGCCTTTTTCCTGCTCGAAACGGCCAATGAAAAGAAAATCGCGATTGTTCGCGACTGGAGCCGGATCCATTTTGACGCAGTCGACAGGGTTGCGCACAACCCTGCACGGAACGGCCGCGGGCAAATACGGGCGCATGATGCGCAGGCTGAAATCCGACACGCCGATACAATAGGCCGCTCTTTCCGGAACCTTCAGCATCCGGTTTTGCATCGTGGTGCGCGCGTTGCGCCAGAGCTTGTGCCCGAAGCTGCGCCGGTCGCAGTTGCAGCTCCAGCAGGACGCCGAAAGAGGCTTGCGCCGGCATAGCTCGCCCTTCGGATAGACGAAGAAGCCGCCGTTGGGGCACACGATGAAAAAATCGTGCAGCGTGACGACCACGGGAAAACCCATGGCGGCTGCCGCGTCGAACACGAAGGGGGACAGCGCCTTGGTCCAGGAGTGAACGTGGACCACGGTGGAAGCGGGCGACTTGCGCGCGAGCAACTCGCGCAGGGCCGCCACAGCCCGTGTGTTGCGCCAGCCGCTGACGAACGCCCGCAGGCGGTTTCCGTCCCTTGCGATCTCCCGCTGCCCGAGGCAAATCACTTCGAGATTAGTTACGCCGCGCAATTGCGGGGCCACCGGCCCGACGGCCGTCATCAGCGTCACCGGCACCTCCCGCGCGGCCAGGCCCAGCGCCGAAGCGACCGCCACCGCCGCGGAACCGCCGGTCAGCGACGCGTGGTCGTTCAGGATGACGACCTCAAGCGATTGCCCGCTCATCGCCGGGATCCTCCGGTTTCCAACAATTCATAACTTGTCTGTAATCCGTGTCCGGCCCGTACTCGCGCAAGATAGCGGGGCAGATTGCACAGGCGGTAGCGCCAGCGGGCATATGTTTTTCTAAGCGGAGAAACGGTCGTGGGCAGATGCCGCGCGATGATCGCTCCCTGTTCCCGCTGGGTCACGGCCGTGTTTCCGGACAGTTGGCCCCTGCGGAGGCGGAATTGGGCGACGCGGACCGGGTAGTGGCGAAATCCCGCTCCGGAAACGTAAGCGCGCAGCCAGAGGTCCAGATCCGCGCAGAGCCGGTAGCCCGTGTCGAATCCTCTGAGCCGGAGCATCGTGTCGCGGCGCAGCAGCATGCCTTGCTGCATCAGCGGACTGATGCCCTGCTGCAGCAGGGCGGGAATCCACGCCGGGTCGCGTTCGGTGGTCACGCGGGACAGGACGCAGTCATTTTCGTCGATCAATTCCACGTCGCCGTAAACGACGGCTTCCGGCGCGGCCGATCGCAGGTGCCGGGCGGCCACCTCGCCGAATCCCGGCAAGAGCGCGTCGTCGTCGTTGATGTACGTGAACCAATCCCATCCGGCGCCCGCCTGGGCCAGCGCGTTATTGATCGCCCCGTAGATGCCGGCCGCCGCGCCGGCGTCCTCCACCACGCGGGCGCGGGGGAATCGCCTCTGAAGATCCTCCCGCCTTGCCGCGGGCGCGGAAATCACATGCTGGACGTCGAGCGGCTGCGCCAGCACCGACGCCACGGTCTTGTCCAGGAACGCGGATTGGCCGAGCGTGGGCGTGATCACCAAAATTCTGTTCGGCTCCGCGCTCATGGCGCCTCCTTGGTGATCGTGGCCGAGACGGTGGTGGCGTCGAAATTGATATTCAGCCCGGGGCCGGGATCGACCGCGAAGCTGATGCATGTGCCCGGGTGCACGGCCTGGACCAGATCGAACGTCTTCACGATCGCGTTGCCGCCACCGCCGCCGATCAGGGTGCGGAAAAGGCGCCGGCCATCCACGAGGACGCTGACGCCGACGCCATCGCCCTGCGTGCCGCAGAGAAATTTTCCGGCGATCCTCACCGTCCCCTCGGTGTTGCTTTCCCAGCGGCGCACCGCGGAGACCTGCGCTGCGCCGAACACGGACGGATGCTGATCGATAGAAGTCAGGGAGACGTAGGGGTACTGGCCCGTCCAGGTCACCGCCCAGTCCGTGATCTGCAGCGTCGGCAGGGGAACGAATGTCGTGGAGGGGCCTATAAAAACGCCATAGGTCCATCCCTGGTCTCCTTGAAATGAGGAAAAATCGCGCACCGAATCGGCTAGAACCGTCTCCGATACCGGCGGTGGCGGCGGCAAGCCCGTCAGGGGGCCGGTGACATAGAGCGGGGAATCCGTGAGATTCAATGGCTCCGCCGGAGCGCGGAGATTGCCTGCGAGGTCGGTCACTTGCACGGCTCCACGCGTCGCGACGGTCATCGGTTCGAGCGACCAGAGCACCCTCACGTTTTCGCCCGATGGCCGGACGAAGACCAAAGAATAGATTTTTTGCGGCGTCGGCTCGCGGCGAACAAAGCGGGCGCCGCGCAACTGCCGAATCATCGTGGCCATCGCCGTGTAGGCCATCCTGGACGTATGGTGCGCGTCGTCCCGCAAAAGCCCCATGGCGAGGCCCTGGTCGTCGTGCAGCAGATACCAATAGACGCGCCCCACGTCCGCGGAAAAGAGGAGCGCGTAGGCCCTCACGAGGAATTTCGCCTGCGTGGCGTCGTCGATCGCGAGATCGCCCGGCGCGACGCTGGTCTTCGTGTACCAGCCGATTTCCGTCACCCAGATCGGCTTCGGCGAGCCGTGATTGTACTTCTCGACGAGGGTCCGCAGGCTGGCTATGTCGGCCTCGAGGCCTTCGGGCGGGGAAAGATATCGGTAGGGGTGGACGGACAGGACGTCCGTGTAGGACAGCGCGCCCGCGGCCAGCAGCTTTTCCCAGTAGGGCAGGGGAACGCCGATGGTGGCCCCGCCTGCGACGACCACGTCGGGCCGCTCTTTTTTGATCGCCGTGTAAACCGCCTGGAGCATGCCCAGGTAGGTGCTGGCCCGGTCGTGGGTGGCGGGCCCCGTGCAGAATCTGCCGTTATACTCGTTCCAGATCTCCACCTCCTTGATTTGTTTGCCGTAGCGCCGCAGCACCTCGACGGCATAGCGCGCGTAGGCGCTGAAACCTCTGTCGGTGTAAGGGGTCTGGCCTCGATCGTAATGCGGATTCTCGAAATCCAGCACAATGAGCGGGCTGATGCGCGCCCG
>DAISJK010000050.1:0-5932 GCA_036821505.1 Opitutaceae bacterium | reverse complement strand
GACAGACAAGCGGCGCGACTTCGGAAAAAGTCCGCGGAATCGCGGGCCTGAAGAACGCCCTGCCGGGGGATTTGTCTTTTCTCGGCAATTCCAAATACAGCGAGGATGTCGCCTCCACCCGCGCCTCCGTGGTGCTGCTGCCGGCCGGCCACAAGGGCAGCCCGCCGGCAGGCCAGATCTGGATGATGGTGGACAATCCCTCCGTCGCCCTTGCGCGGCTGTGCGCGCGGCTGGAGCAATCGCTTTGGCCAAAGCCGGAGCCCGGCATCCACGCCACCGCGTCGGTCGCGGCCGGAGCCAAGGTTGACCCCGGAGCCACGATCGGCCCCCTCTGCGTGATTGAAAGCGGGGCCGCGATCGGCGCCCGCAGCCATTTGCAGGCGCAGGTCTTCGTCGGCCGCGGAGCCCGCGTCGGCGACGATTGCTGGCTCGCGCCGGGCTCGGTGGTGGCTGCCGAGTGTGAGTTGCACAACCGCGTGCGGCTTCACTCGGGCGCGGTCGTGGGCTCGGACGGCTTCGGCTACGAATGGGTCGAAAACCGTCATGAAAAGGTGCCGCAAGTCGGCAACGTGGTCATTCACGACGACGTCGAAATCGGCGCCAATACGACTATTGACCGGGCGCGTTTCAGCAGGACCGTGGTTGGCGAAGGCACGAAGATCGATAATCTCGTCCAGGTCGCGCACAACGTTGTCATCGGCCGTCACTGCATGATCTGCGCCCAGGCGGGAATTTCGGGCAGCACTACCCTTGAGGACGGCATTTATGTCGGAGGACAGGTCGGCTTCGTCGGGCATATCACGATCGGCCGCGGGGCCAAGATCGGAGCCCAGTCGGGAGTAAGCAGGGATGTGCCGGCGGGCGCCTCGGTGTTCGGCTCTCCGGCCATAAGTGTCCTGCTCGAACAAAAGCTGACGGTGCTGCGCGGCCGGCTGCCGGAACTTTTCAAGCGGGTGGCCTCGCTTGAGGAGCAGCTTGGCGGCCCGAAATAGGGCGGGCCCGCCCTCATGCTCCAGTCGCTGCGCATCCGCAATCTCGCCCTGCTCGACGAGGTCGCGCTCGATTTCGAGGCCGGCTTCACCGCCGTCACCGGCGAAACGGGCGCCGGCAAGAGCATCCTTCTCGGAGCGCTCAGCCTGCTCGCCGGCGAACGGGCCGACAAAACCGTGATCCGTCAGGGGGCTCCCGCCTGCGAGGTCGAGGCGTCCCTGTATTTCGAGAAATCGGAGAAAATAGACGCCGTGCTCGCCGGCCTCGAACTGCCCCCGTCAGAGGACGGCCTCGTGCTGCTCAAGCGAAGCCTCGCCCGCGACAAGCCGCCGAAAATCACCGTCAACGGCGGCCTGGCCACTCTGGCCGCGCTGCAGCGGCTCGGGGAATCATGGATCGATTTTCACGGACCGAGCGAGCCCCGCCGCCTGCTCAAGGAGGACTGCCAGCTCGAGCTCCTCGACCTGTTCGGGCAGGCGGGCCGCGCGCTCGCCGACTACCGGGAAAAATACAGAGCTTGGCGCGAACTCGAAGCCGAGCGGGAACGAATCGTGAACGAGTCCCGCCTTGCCCCGGACCAAATCGAGTTTCTGCGCCAACAGCTCGCGCGCATCGAGGCCCTTGATCTGACGGATGGCGCTACCGAAGCGCTCGAACGCGATTTCCAGCGGATGAGCCACGCGCAGGAGCTGATCGGCCTCTCATCGGCACTCGCCGCCGGACTGACCGGCGATGACGGAGTGCAGTCCCGACTGGCCGCGCTTCTGCGCGAATCCCGACAACTGGAGGCGATCGACCCCGCCGGCAAAGCGCTGGCCGAGCGCCTGGCGTCAGCCGCAATCGAACTGAACGATCTCGGCGCCGAGTTTTCCGCGCTCGGCCACCAGGCGCAGTTCGATCCGGAGCAGGCCGAGTCCCTCACGGAGCGGATGAACGCCTGGCTCGAAATGAAGCGTAAATTTGGCGGAGATCTCGCCGCGGTGCGGGCGGCCCGCGACGAGATGCGTCTGCGGCTCTCGGCCCAGGACGACATGAAAGGCACCCTGGCGCGCCTGGAGAAACAATGCTCCGGCGCCCGCCTGGCCGCCGGGACTTCCGCGCAGGCTCTCCGCGCGATCCGTGAAAAAGCCGCGAAGGAATTGTCCCAAACCGCCGCCAAAGGAATCGCCGAACTCGGATTCAAGCGGGCCGACTTTCAGGTTAAGATCGTGCCACGTGCCGAACTCGTGCCCGCCGGCGACTGCGGATGCGAATTTCTATTCTCGCCCAACGTGGGCGAGGCGCCCCTTCCTCTGAATCGCATCGCCTCGAGCGGCGAACTCGCGCGGGTCATGCTCGCCCTCAAGACCGTGCTAGCCGATTTGGACGGCGTGCCGCTCCTCGTCTTCGACGAGGTGGACGCCAACGTCGGCGGCGAAATCGGCCGCGTGGTCGGCGAAAAGATGGCCGCGATCGGCCGGCGCCATCAAGTCCTCTGCGTCACCCACCTGCCCCAGGTGGCGGCCCAGGCGGAATGCCACCTGTCCGTGAGCAAAGATCAATCGGGCGACCGCGCGACCGTCACGATCGCCCCGATCCAAGCCAGCCGCAAAGCTCGCGTGACCGAACTCGCCCGAATGCTCGGCGACCGAAGCGCGAAGAGCGCTCTGGCGCACGCGGAGGAGCTGCTTGGAAGGTAGGTGGAGCGCGTTGGGGACAACGCGCTCCACCCCTACCCCGATCGGAAACTCCTCCACTTCGAAAGCGGCCGATTTGCCAGGGCGATCACCGCGAGCTGGCTCATAATAAAGATCGAGAGCCATTCGAACGCCGCCTGCGTGAATCCATAGCTGTGCAAGCCGACGCCGAGCATATTCACGCCAAACCAGCTCCAACTCGTCACCACGTTGCCGAAAACGGCCAGGCACATCAGGCCGCGCGCCCTGACCAGCCCTCCCCACCGAGCATGGAGGATGAGCGCGTTCCAAAGGACGATGATCAGCGCGCCGTTCTCTTTTGGATCCCATCCCCAGAACCGTCCCCAAGACTGGTCCGCCCAGATTCCGCCCAGCACCGTGCCGACAAAGCTGAACAAGGTGGCGAAGCAGATGATTCCGTAGACCATCCGGTGCAGCGCGTCGGCTGTCGCCTTGTCCAGCGTGGTCGTGAATTGGCCGCGGAAAATGTAAATCAGCGCCAGGAATCCCGCGAGGAAGGTTGAGGCGTAGCCCGTCGTCACCACGACGACGTGCGTGGCCAGCCAGAAATTTGAATCCAGCACGGCCCGCATCATCTCCATTGTGTCCCCGCCCAAGGACAAATGATGGGCGATCAAGAGCGTGCAGAACCCAATCAGCCCCGCGGCCACGCTGCCGATCGCATTGCGATAGATCATTTCCAGCACGAGACAAAGCCCCACCGCGCCCCAGCCGACGAACAGCGCCGATGAATATAGATTCGTCACCGGCGGCCGGCCCTCGATCCACATGCGGGTCGCGATGCCCGCCGTGGTCGCAACCCAGGCCAGCGTCACGAGGTAGAAAGCGGAGCGGGCAAGGACATCGGGCCATTTCAGCCAGGAAAACACCGCTAGGAAAAAGGCAGCGATATAAAGCGCCATGCTCGAGTCGAAGGGAGCGACCGCATTGAAGCGCGCCTCCGCGTCCGATTTCTCAAGTTGCGGGGCGAACCGCTTGGCCAAGTCCGCCCGGTAAAGCTCGACCAGCCGGTTGAACTGCTCGGAGCGCTGGCTGCGCCATGCGTAGCCCATGCCGGCGTAGGCCAGCGCCGCGGCCGGCACTTCGCCGGTTTGGAAGGTTTGGAGGAGCGCTTGGCCCGTGTTCGTCCAGGCGGCCGGGTCGGCCGCGCCGGCAGACGGAGGAACGGTCAGGATGCGGGTCGCATCGGCCATCGCCATGTAACGTTGCCCGAGAACCAGCATCGCCTCGGCGAGATTCTCGTCATGGGGCTGGCCCGCCTGCTTTGCCCGCACGGCCGCGACGCCCTCCGGAACCGTCTTCTGGAACTGGAGCAGCTCCCCGAGAAAATCCTCGCTCCCGGGAATCGCGACCGCGTTCTCAAGCCCGCGATAGAGGATGAGATCCGCGTAAAGCTGAAGCACCCCCCGCTGGAACGGCGTCCGCAGCCGGTCGTCGACCGGCTCGGCCAGCTTGGCCTGCCGTTCGAGTTCGTCGAGGTGGCCGGAGAGCTGTGCAAACGCGAATCGCCTTCGATCCGGGCTGTCCTCGCGCTTGAGATCGAAGATCGATAGCAGATCCGGGTTATCCACCGTGAACGTCCGGTACTGCTCCGCCTCTTCGGGGCGGAAGAAGACGTCGAGGAGCCACTCGTCCGGCGCGAGCGTGGAGCCGTCATTCAGGACGACATCCTGGCGCCCCTGGAGCTCCAGCAAGGAAGTCCGCGCCAGGGTATCCATCGGCTTGATCCGGCCGTTCGCAAGCACGGGGAGATGGCCGAAGCCCACCAGATCGAAGGCGCTCGGATTGTGCTGCGGGACGAGGGTCGAGGCGAGGTAAGCCGCGCCAAGGGCGAGGACCAAGATGGGAATCAAGCGCTTCATGATTCAGGCGGCAGCCGCGGCCCGGCGCTTGCGCGCAAACCCGGCAAGGTGGAGGAGGAATTGGAAGACGAGCCCCGCGGCCATCATCGCGCACGCGATATACGGCATCCGCCAGCTCGGATTGCGCACGACCTGCAGGACGCTCAACCCCGAGGCTTTGTCCATCTGATACTGATAGTAGGTAAGCCCCAGGTAGCGCAGCGGATTGTTCATGTAGATGACCACCTCGCGGTCATCCCGGCCGTCCTCGCTCCGAATCCGGACTCGGCTAGCAAAGTTTTTCGGGATGTCGGAGCCGGGGAAGATGTCGTTCGTTACCTTGAGGAGCGTGAGCGACGCGGGCTCGTAGTGCCGCGCGACGCGCAGAGCGATCTTCCACGAACGGTGGTCGTACTCGAAGTGCTGGGGCACGGGGATCTCGGTGGAGACGAGCCAGGTGCCGAGCGAGCCTTCGGGCCCGATCAATTCGACGTAGGCCGCGGGCGTATTGCGCTCGTCCTCCTTGTAAGTGAGCGGCTGCGGCTGCGGCACGAACTGACGGAGAAAGGGCGGTCCCTGCGTGGCCATGGACAGCGGGGCGTTCGGCGCCGCGCCGGGCTGCTGGAGCTCGGCGTTCGGGTAGTACAGCTTCGGCACCACGCGGAACGGAAGCTTCGGATGCTGCACGGTTTCGCCGCGCGCCAACATCGATTCCGGAATCGCGACCACGTCGTCCATCTTGGGGTCCGTCGTGTCGATGATCGCCAGCTCGTTGTCGCGAAAACTCTCCGAGTAGTTCCGGGTTTCTCCCTCCTTGAAGCTCATCTGGAAATCCTGCTGCCAAAGCCCGCTGAGCAGTTCCCCGACCAAGAGCAGCATCAGACCGAGATGCGTGAGCCAGATGCCCGTTTTGCGCCAAGTATAGCGGAACCTATAGATGTGCGCCGCGATCAGGTTGATGAAGAGCAGCGTTCCGATGAAATAGCCGCCCGGAAAAACCGGCGCCAGAAATTCGGTGCCCGGAATTTTCTCGAGCACAAAGAAACTATGAAAGAATTTTTGCTGCACCCCCCATACGCCGAGATCGGCCTGGGCCAGCGTCGCCCAGAAGATGAGGACGATCCCGAAAGCCAAAAGCCCGACCGTCAGCTTGAGCGAAACGAAGAAATCCCGGAATTGCCTGGATAGGGGGCTCACGGCTGGGCCGATGGTTTCACTGTCTTTAGAAATTCCAGAAATGCCGGCTTCGCGGCGCCCACCACCGCATCCGGCCCCATGAGCTTGAAAAACCAGGTGTCTCCTCCGAAAGACACCATGGCCCCGAGAATCCGTTGCTGGTCGCCGGGAAAGTCCACCACCGCGAAACTCAACCCGTTCTGGTCGAGGCGGGTGATAGCGGAATCC
>DAISJK010000049.1:0-5956 GCA_036821505.1 Opitutaceae bacterium | reverse complement strand
AAGATGGCCAGCGTGACCGGCATCGGCGCGCTCTACGGCCGCCGCGAACTGCTCGACGCCATGCCTCCCTGGCAGGGCGGCGGCGGGATGATCGCCCAGGTGGACTTCCTCGAGAGCAGTTGGAAACCCACTCCCGAGCGATTCGAGGCGGGCACGCCGAATTTTGCGGACGCCGTGGCGCTTGGCGCGGCCTGCGACTACCTCGACGCCCTGGGCCGAGGCGAGATCCAGCGCCACGACAGCGAATTGTCCCGGCTCGCCTACCGCAAATTGGGCGGCCTGCCCGGCATCCGCCTTTTCGGCCCGCCGGGCGAGCGCGGCGGCCTGGTCAGCTTCGCCCTGAGTGACGTGCACGCCCACGATGTCGTGACCTTTGCGGATCAAGACGGCATCGCGCTGCGGGGCGGCCATCACTGCAATCAGCCTCTCATGAAAAGACTCGGCGTAAGCGGCACGGTCCGCGCCAGCTTCTACCTCTACAACACGCCCGAAGAAATCGACGTTCTCATCGCCTCGCTCGAGCGCACGATCAAGTTTTTCAGCGGGTGACGTCGGCCAGCGGCTCCATCACGCCGTTGCGTTCGTCGTAGCGGACCGCGGGATCCAAACCGTCCAGCACCAGGACGCCTTGGATGGATGAAAAAATCACATGCTGGCGATTGTCCCAGCGCCAGACGATCCGGCCCTGCGGGTCGAATTCGATCAATTGCGCCCCTTGGCCGCCGTGGCTGGGTCCGTGACCTTGCCAATTGGCCACCACAACATCCCCGTTGGGCAAGAGCTGGAAGAGGCCGTAGAAGTACGGGTGAACTTCAAGGGGAACCTGATCCGCGGCGCCGAATTTCCGGATCAGCCGGGCTTCGGGATCGAACTCGGCCATGAACGCGCCGTAGCCCGCCGAGGTCAGGGTGTTCCCGTTCGCGAGGCGGATTGCCTTCCAAGCGTGCTTGAATCCGTCGGCGTGGAATTCCCGGGAAATGAAATTGCCGTTTTCGTCGCCCTCCTTGAAAACGGTGTTGCAGGAGAAAAGGTAGGTCCCGGCTGCTGTGATTCGGAGCAGCCGGAGGTAGTCGCCGACGTAGGTCATGCGCCGCACTTGGCGCCCCTGCGGATCGTACTCTACGACCAGCACGTGGCGGCCGGCAGGGTCTCCCAGCGCGTTGTCGGCTTTGTTCTTCTTCACGCCATCGAAATCGACGCCGGCGACGAGCATGTCCCCGTTCTGGAGCCGCCGCGCCGACGACACGTCGTGAAAGGCGGAGACGTCCGCCAGCTGCGCGCCGGTGGCGATGTCGTACTCGCTATATCCATGGTCGTGCGAGATCAGCAGCAGTCCTCCCCCTTCAAGCTGCATGTCCCGGGGGTGCGGCTTTCCGATATGCATGAGCCAGTTCTTCGAAGGGTCGCTCTCGTCGATCCGAAGCAGGTTGCTCAGGCCTTCGTCGATCGCGATGAAATCGTGCCGGATGGGGTCGGCGCGCCCGGCGGGAGAGGCGAAACAGGCGGCGCCAGCCAGGGTGACCGCGAACAGACGGACGTTGTGCGTCATGGAAGGGGTCTGGTTGAATGCTAAAAAAAGGGAAAGTTTTTTCGCCGATTCTTCTTGCATCATAGAGAACTCTGCATTACAGAGTGCTCTATGAATCCAGATCTTCCTCCCCCGGTGACCAAAGACGAAGCCGCAGCCGCCCTGGCCGAAATCGACCGCGTTATCGAACAAACCCGCAAAATTATCTCCCATGGATCCGCATCGCCGGTCTTGCTGCTCTGGGGCGTCATCTGGGTCGTCGGCTTCGCCGACACCCAGTTCTACCCGGGTAGCGCGGGGCGGGTGTGGATGCTGCTGAACGTCGCAGGCATGGCGGCAACCTTTGCTCTCACTCTTTCGCGCCGCTCGATCAAAAGCCCCATCAGCAAGCTCATCTTTGGTTCCTGGTGCGTCCTGATCGGCTACGGCACTCTCTGGCTCTTGCTCCTCGCGCCCTGGGTCATGCCCGGGATGACTCGGGCGCACGCCCCGCCTTGGGGAGTGCGGATCCCCGCATTCTTCTGCACGGTGTCCATGTGCGGCTATGTGATCATGGGGCTTTGGCTAAGCCGCTTCTTTCTATGGGTCGGCCTGGTCGTCACCGCGATCACCGTCATCGGGTACTATGCCTTGCCTGATTGGTTCTATCTATGGATGGCGGTCTTCGGCGGCGGTTCCTTCCTCGCCACTGGTCTGTTCACCCGGAAATACTGGAGGTAGCCGTGGCCGAAATCGATCCCATCATTCATGCTCCGGCCCGCCTGCGGATCATGGCGGTGCTCACCGCCCTGGCGCCGCGCACCCAGATCGACTTCCCTACCTTGGGCAAGTCGCTCGGCTTGACCGACGGCAACCTGGGCGCCCACCTACAGACGCTTGAGGAAGCGGGCTACATCAAGATCGAAAAGAGCTTCGTGAATCAGAAACCGCGCACCCATGTCTCGGCAACGGCCAGGGGCCGGAACCGGTTTGAGGAGCACGTCGCGGCGCTGCGCGAAATTTGTCGGGTCTGACAGATTTCTGAATCCAAACAGCGCTGGGGAGACATTTACCCTGCGAACAATGGCAAAATGAGAACAATAAAAACACTCTTGGTCGTCTCGCTGGTTGTGTGCGCGGCATTCATCGCCGGATGGAGGTTCGGCCTAACCCGAGAAACACCGGCGGTCCCAACGCCGGTTCCAATCGTTATTCCAAAGGCAAAGGCGCCGGCGCCAGACGCTGGGGATTTGAAGGTCAGCCAGCCTGGCTCAGCGCCAAGCGGAGCTCTTCCGGCGCCAAACGAGGCCGACCTGACCCTGGCCGCCGCCATCGACTCACTGACTTCTCCGCAATCCACCTTCGCCCAAAAGCAGGCGATTCGGGAACAACTGAGAAAAAGCGGGCGGCTGGAGGAAGCCATTGCGACGCTCAAGCAACTCGCCACGCAAAATCCGAATGATCCCACCATCGCCACTGCCCTGGGCGAAGCGGAGCTTAGCCAGATCAGGAGCCTGATTGAGGGCGGAGCGCAGCCCGGCTCCAGCGACATCGCAATCCTCGCTCTGCAAGCGGATCAGAGTTTCAATGCCGCGCTGTCCGCGGATCCGACCAACTGGGAAGCCCAGTTTGAGAAGGCTGCGGCATTGTCCCACTGGCCCCCCGAGTTGAACAAAGGTGCGGAAGTGATTCAACGCCTGTCAGCGCTGGTGACCCAGCAGGAGGCGGCGCCAGCCCCGCAGCCGGAATTCGCGCTGACCTACGTCTTGCTCGGCCAGCAGTATCAGGCCGCCGGTCAAACGGACAAAGCGACCCAAATCCTGCAGCAGGGATTGGCGCGATATCCCCTCAATACCGCCCTGCAACACGCGCTCAACCCTGCCGCCAATCCTTAGTCGGCCGAACGGCGCGCAGCCACCCAGCGCGACGCCTTGACTGCGGGCGCTCTTTGAGTAGCCCGGGCGCGGTCAGTTTGTGGAGGGCCTTTTTGGGCCCAATTTGGGCCCAAAGTTTTTAATTTGCTAACGTAAGCGCTTTCTTTAGCGTACATTGTACATCTGGCATCCTCAAGCCTACCCACATCCTGCTAGGATTGCGGAAGCTCTTGTCTTGATTACCCCTACTGATGCAGACCACTGACCGAAACCATCGGGTTCTCGTGATCGATGATAATCCGTCGATCCATGCCGATATTCGCAAGATTCTCTGCCCTCAGATCAGCGAGGCCGCCGCGTCTCTTGACACTCTCGAAAGCGCCCTGCTGGGCGACACCCCCGGCGCCGCGCCAAAGAAGGCGCCGGCCGCGCGCATCACGGTCGACTCTGCCTACCAGGGACGCGAGGGGCTCGAATTGGTCAAGAAAGCGGTCGCTGCAGGCGAGCCCTATGCCATGGCTTTCGTCGATGTGCGCATGCCTCCCGGCTGGGACGGGGTGGAGACCACGATTGAACTGTGGAAAGTCGCGCCCGACCTGCAGATCGTCATTTGCACCGCCTACTCGGACTACTCCTGGGACGAGATGCTGGCCAAAATCGGCGGTTCGGATCGCCTGGTCGTTCTCAAGAAACCCTTCGACACGATCGAAGTGCTCCAACTGGCGAACGCGCTGACCGAGAAATGGAATTTGCTCGCAGAAGCTCAAGTTCACGCCGAGGACCTCGAACGGCGGGTGCGCCTGCGCACGGCCGACCTCGAGGCGAGCAACAAGGCGCTTCATCAGGAGATCGAGCGCCGCACCCAGGTCGAAGCCGATCTGCAGCGCGCCAAGGAGGCGGCGGAATCCGCCGATCGGGCCAAGAGCGCCTTCCTGGCCAACATGAGCCATGAAGTGCGGACGCCCATGAACGGCGTCATCGGCATGGCCAACCTCCTGCTCA
This sequence comes from Opitutaceae bacterium, assembly GCA_036821505.1. Classification (GTDB taxonomy): domain Bacteria; phylum Verrucomicrobiota; class Verrucomicrobiia; order Opitutales; family Opitutaceae; genus Palsa-1447. The sequence goes on along the minus strand of DAISJK010000049.1, from coordinate 1,573 downwards.
ATAGCGAGCTATCGCCGGAGCAAAGGGACCTCGTCGACACCCTTTCCCAAAGCGGCGAAGCGCTGCTCACGATCATAAACGACATCCTCGATTTCTCCAAGATCGAGGCCGGAGCCATGACGCTCGAAGCCATCGATTTCGACCTGACCGAGCATCTCGAGCTTGCCCTGGACCTTCACGCTGATGCCGCCGCGCGCAAGGGCATCGAACTCGTCATGCAGATCGACCCCAAGGTTCCGCAGCTGGTGCGCGGAGATCCCGTTAGGCTGAGGCAAATCGTGCTCAATCTCGTCGGCAATGCGATCAAGTTCACCCAGAAGGGCGAGATAGTCGTGCATATCGCCGCGACCGGTGAAGATCCGGAGAAGGTCACCCTGCGCTTTGAAGTGACCGACACGGGCATCGGCATTCCGACTTCGGTGCAAAACACGCTGTTCCGACCCTTCGTTCAGGCTGATTCCTCTACCACCCGAAAATACGGGGGCACCGGCCTCGGCCTCGCGATCTGCAAGCGGCTGGTCGAATTGATGGGCGGCCAAATCGGCATTGTCAGCGCGGCAAACAAAGGCTCGACCTTCTGGTTCACCGCTGAATTGGGCAAGGTGCCCTCCATCGAGGCCGAACCGGAACCCGCGCCCAGCCCGCTGGTAGGCCGCCGCACCTTGATCGTCGATGACAACGGAGCCAATCGAAAGCTGCTGGTTCATCTCCTCACACGCTGGCGCATGCCCCACCGCGACGTCGAATCAGCCGATGACGCGCTGGCGGAACTGCGCCGGGCGGCCACGGAGCATGAGCCCTACGAGCTCGTCATCCTCGACCATCACATGCCGGATAAGGATGGGCTTGATCTCGCCGCGTCGATTCGCGCCGAACAGAAGCTGGGCAACCCGGCATTGATGCTGCTGACTTCGCGCGGCGAGCGCCTCACAGCGGAGCAAATGAAGACGCACGGCCTGGCTGCCTGCGAACTCAAGCCGCTGCATCCGGACAGATTGCGCCTCGCCATCGGCCGCGTGCTTGCCTCCGCCAAACCGGGCTCCGCGCCGAAGGCCGAAGCCTCCGCTCCCAGCGCCGCCGCGCAGTCGCAGGGCAAAACCGTCATTCTCGTGGCTGAGGACAACTCGGTGAATCAAAAAGTCACTTTGCTCCAGTTGCGCAGCCTCGGCTACGCCGCCGACGTCGTTCCCAATGGCCGCGCCGCTTTGGCCGCCATCCGTAGCCACCCTTACCAGATTATTCTCATGGACGCCCAGATGCCCGAAATGGACGGGCTGGAGGCGACGCGCGCGATCCGCAAAGCGCAGGCGGCGAACGATCCGACGTATCCCCGCGAGCTCGCGATCATCGCCATGACCGCCAACGCCATGTCCGGCGATCGGGAGAGTTGTCTCGCGGCGGGCATGAACGGCTATGTTTCCAAGCCCGTCAAACCCGAGGAGTTGCGCGCGGTGTTGAGCCAATACCTCAAGTCGGCCGCGAACGGCGTCCATGAGCCCGCCACGGCCGAATGGGCCGCCACCGGCTGACACATCCCCGCCGTGCCCGCCGAAATCAAGCTCGTGTCGCCCGG
>DAISJK010000048.1:5046-6032 GCA_036821505.1 Opitutaceae bacterium | reverse complement strand
CTCGAGCTCACGTCCTGCACCACCAGGACCCGGGGAGGAGGCACCGACAGGACATAGTCCCACCATTCCGTTCGGTCGACGTAAGTGCGGGCGCCGGTCGGCGGGGTGGAGCCGCGAATCTTCACCGTGGCGGCGTTCCCCACCATGGGGCTAAAATCGGGAAAGAGGCAGTGCACGAGACTGTTCGCGAAGCCCTCGTTTCGCAGGCGGGTGCCGAAGGATTCTATCGTGTTGGCGAGGGTGCAGGCATCCAGACGCCGCAGGGCCTCGAGTTCATCCTCAGTGGGGTTCGTGTTCATTGTGATGCGGTGATAGTGCGAGGCGTGACGCGTTCTCCGGGCTGCAGGCCGGCGCGGCTGCCGACCACCACGAGGTCGCCTTCGCTCAACCCCGAGAGGACTTCGAAATAGGAGGGGGTCTCGAGCCCGAGCTTCACCGGCCGCTCCTCAAGCCGGCCGTCGACGCCCACGCAATAGACAGTCGGGCTGCCGGAGGCATTCACCGCCTCAAGCGGCAACGCCAGCGCGTCCGGACGAGGCTCAAGCCGCAGCACCACGGTCGCGTACATTCCCGGAATCAGCCTCAGGTCCGGGTTGGGTACCTCGACCTCGGTCTCCATTGTGCGCGTGGCCATGTCGATCCTGCGGGCGAAGCGGGTGATCTGCGCCGATATCGGGCGGCTCGGCCCGTCCAGCTGGATTTCGACCGGATCGCCCACCGACACGTCCTGCGCGTACGAAACCGAAATCGGGAAATCGAGGCGCAGCCGCTGGTTTTCGGAAAGGCGCACGATGGGCATGGCCTGCGTCTGTGAAGACGAGGCGGTTTGGATCATCGCTCCCGGGTCGGCGTACCGGTGGGTTATCACCCCGTCGAAGGGCGCCGTGATCCGAGTGTAGCTCACCAGCGTCTGGTATTTTTCGACATCCGCCTTTGCGGCCGCGACCGCGGCCGCGGTCGCCCCATCCTTGCTTTCGGCGGAGTCG
>DAISJK010000048.1:2849-5036 GCA_036821505.1 Opitutaceae bacterium | reverse complement strand
GGACATTGCGCCGAAGGTCGCAACGATGGCGTGCACACCGTCGGCGGAGGCGAGATCCTGCTGGGCCACGAGGTTCGGCTGGCTGCGGTTGACGCTCACGAGCCTGCCATAGTCGAGGTGCGCATCGCGGTAGTCGGCTTCGGCGTGCTCTTCAGCGGCGCGCGCGCGGACAAGTTCGTCTCCCAGTTCCGGCACTTCCAGCACGGCGATTTCGCTGCCCGCCTGCACCCGGTCGCCGAAATCCACGTCGATCTTCTTCAGATAGCCTGCGACCTTGGCGTAGAGTTCGACTTCCTGATAGGGCCGAAACTCCGCCTGCACGGTCAGAACTTGGGCAAGGTCCTTTCGGACCACGGGGGAGACGGTGACGATGGGCGCGGCCTCCGGAGACGTTTCCCCGGCGGCTCCGCTCCAATGGCGGACGATCAGTACGGCCGCGACCGCGACGGCGATGGCGCTTGCGATCATCAATAAGGGTTTCGATTTCATGGGTAAAACGGGAGGGCCGCGCGTGTCTTCAGGCTCCGGCCGTGCCGGCCAGCGGAAACTTGACCCTGAAGCACGTGCCGCGGCCGACGGCGCTTTCCACTTCAAGTTCGGCTCCGTGGGCGCTGCAGATCGATTGCACGATCGCGAGTCCCAAGCCGGCGCCGCCGGTATCCGGCGAACGTGAGGGATCGACTCGAAAGAAACGCTCGAAGACGTGCGGAAGCGCGTCCGGGGCGATGCCGATTCCCGTATCCACGACCTTGAGCACGCCACGGCCGTCAACCCGGGCCGCCTGAAGTCCGATCGCTCCCCCGGCCCCCGTGTATTTGATGGCGTTGTCCAGCAGGTTGACGATCACCTGTTTCACGCGCGCGCGGTCGCCCAGGACGGGAACCGTGTGGCCCGGCTCGCAGGTGATGACGATCCTCTTGTCGGCAGCGAGCAGCGCCATCTCATCCGCGGTGCCGGCCGCGAGTGCGGCGAGATCGAATTCGACCCATTCCGCCTGCGCCTCTCCGGCGTCGAGCCGGGAAAGCGTGAACATCCGGTCCACGATCTTCGAAAGCCGTTCGATTTCCTCGAGCAGGCTTCCGAGAATCTCGCGCTGATCGGCGGAGAAGCTCTCGTCCTGGGCAAGGGCTTCGAGTTCGCCGCGAAGCACGGTCAACGGCGTGCGCAACTCATGCGAGGCGTCGGCGACGAATCGCTTGGAATGCTTAAACTCCTCGTCCAGCCGCGTGATCATGCGGTTCAGCGAAATCGACAGGCGCTCGAGCTCGTCGCCCGTGCGGGCGACCGGGAGCCGCTCGCTCAGGTTCTCATGCGTGATCTGCTCCGCCTTGGCCGCGAGGCGGTCCACCGGCTGGAGCGCCCGGCGCACGAGCAAGTATCCGCCCACCGCCGCGGTCGCTCCGACCACGGGCAGGGCGAGACCCAGCAGGAGCAGAAGGTGGCGGAACATGGCATCGACCGGCGCAGCGGGCACGCCCACCTCGACGTAAAGAGGACCCTCCGCGACCGCCGCCCGAACCGTTGCGATAAGAAGCGCCCCGCCGTCGGGAGTGGATTGCTTGCGGGAGGACGCCCGGGAAGGGGAGAGGGGCACCGCGGGAATCTCGGCCGGGACGAATGCCTGGTCGTTCGGGACGCCTGATCGGTAAAGCACCGTGCCGTCCTGCCGGGTGATCCGGATGAAACGATCGCTCTTTTCCGGCGCGTAGAGCGCCTCGATCCTCCGCGAGAGATCGGCCACGTCCACCTTTTCGTCCGGCGCGAGCAGCGTTCCCGCGATCTGTTGCGCGCGGAAGCTCTGGGCCTCGATCAGCGTGTTTTCGAGATAGTGCTTGAGATGAACGAAAAACAGCGCGCCCAGCGCGACGAACGCGGCGCTCAAGAGTCCGGCGAACCAGACGGTCAGCCTGAATCGAATCGAAGCCGTTTTCATTCGTCCGGCGCCTCCGAGAGGCTGTAGCCCACGCCTCGGACGGTGCGTATCAGTTTCACCGGGTGGGCGGCGTCCACTTTTTCGCGCAGGTGCCGGACATAGACGTCGACGATGTTTGTCAGTCCTTCGAAGCCCTGGTCCCACACGTGTTCGACGATCATGGTCCGGGAGAAGACCCGCCCCGGCTGGGTCGCCAGGTATTCGAGCAGGGCGTATTCCTTGGGAGTGAGTTCGATTCGATTCCCGTTGCGGCG
>DAISJK010000048.1:0-2839 GCA_036821505.1 Opitutaceae bacterium | reverse complement strand
GCGAGCCGGTCAAGCTCGAGGTCCGCCACCCGCACGACGCCCGATTGGACGACCTGTCCTCGGCGAAGGAGCGATTTCAATCGCACTTGAAGTTCGGCGAATGCAAACGGCTTCGTGAGGTAGTCGTCCGCGCCCGCCTCGAAGGTCTTGACCTTGCTGTCGGTGGCGTCCCGGGCGGTGAGCACGAGGACCGGCACCTTGCAATTCCGGGCGCGCAATCGCCTGAGCAGGTCCTGGCCGCTCATTCCCGGCAGCATCAGGTCCAGAACCACGGCATCGTAGTCGTAGGTGTTCAGCATGACCCAGCCCTCCTCTCCGGAAGCGGCCACGTCCACCGCGTACCGTTCGGCCTTCAGGCCCCGGGCGACCAGGTCGGCGACCTTGCGTTCGTCTTCTACCACCAGAATCCGCATGACGCCCAAAGTAGCAGACCAGGATTAAGAGACACCGAAGAAACGATTAAAATTTGTTCATGTTCACGGCGCCTCTTTTCCCGGTTCGTAACATTGGCGCCGCACAATCGTAACATGGCTCCTCTACAAAGGGCGCCTGCAGCAAGCACATCAACAACCCAAACACATGCATCATCGAAAACTGCTACGTTCGGTTCTAATCGGCGCCGTCCTTTTCGCGGGCGGGGTCGCCTTCGCAGACGACGCCACAAGCCAGGCTCTTCTGGATCTTCTGGTCAAGAAGGGGATAATCACCCAGCAGGAGGCCAGCGATCTTCAGGAGCAGGCCAAAGCAAACGCGGCTGCTGCAGCCGCCGCTCCCGCTCCCGCTCCTGCTCCTGTCGCTCCCGCAGCTCCGACCACGTATGCTGGCGGAGGCGGAGTGCCGCCCACCACCAACATCGGCGGATCGCCACTGGCCTTCCGCATTGGCGCCGCGAACTTCCAGCCGATCGGGTTTTTGGATATGACCGGAGTGTACCGCAGCACCACCGTCGGCAGCGGCATCGGGACCAGTTTTGGATCGATCCCGTACAGCAACACCGCCAGCACGACGATCGGGCCGTTGTCCGAAACCCGCTTTAGCGCGCAAAATTCGCGGCTCGGTCTCCGGGTTGATTCGAATGTGGGCGATGCGAAAGTGCTCGGCTACGTCGAGACGGACTTTCTTGGCAACTCCGCCAACAACACCAGCACGGCCAGCAATTCTGAAACGCTGCGCATGCGCGTCTATTTCGTAGACACAAAGTTGATCAGCGGCTGGGAATTCCTGGCCGGCCAGGACTGGAGCATGCTGACGCCGAATCGCAAGGGCATCTCTCCCATGCCGAGCGACATCTTTTACACGATGGACATGGATACGAACTACCAGGTCGGATTGGCCTGGACGCGGCAGCCGCAACTTCGCGCCATGTATCACGCCAGCGATGAATGGACGCTCGGACTCTCGCTTGAGAATCCCGACCAATACGTCGGAAGCGCGGCGACCCTTCCCACGACGAATTTTAACGCCAATCAGGTGGACATTTCAGCCGGCGCCAATTCGAGCGGGACGACGACGCCCAACGCCATGCCCGACGTCATCGGCAAGGTTGCGTACGACACCACGCTTGCCCCGGGCATGCCGCTCCACGTCGAAGCCGCGGGCATCGTCCGCGAGTTCAAGATCAACACATTCGCCAACGGCACGATCAATTCGGACAGCTCGGCCACCGGAGTGGGCGGGTCGGTCAATGCGTCGGTCGGAGTGGCGCCGAACCTCACCCTGATCGGAACAAGCCTGTTCGGTTCGGGCATCGGTCGCTACATCTCGACCGGTCTCGGGCCCGATTTCGTGGTCACGCCCGCGGACGCGTCGGGTGTTTATCACATAGGCCTGGAAAACGCCTACGCGGGCATCGTCGGAGCCGAGTGGGCTGCTTGTCCCACGGATTCGGTCTTCGGCTACTACGGCGTCGCGCACTTCGACCAGAAATTCTACCAGACCGGCGCGACCACGTATCTCGGATATGGCTATCCGGGCTCGTCGAACAGCAATAACAAGTCGATCGAGGAGTATACCCTCGGGGATGTTTACACCATCTGGAAGAATCCCGCCTACGGAGCCCTGCAGCTCATATTCCAGGCCTCCTACCTCGATCGGAAGCCATGGTTCGTGGCCGCTGGCGCGCCCAGCGACGCGCATGTGGGCATGTTCTTCTTCGACGTGCGCTACACGCTTCCTTGAACAGTCCCTGTCCTTCCTCAACCCAATAGGTTCGGCGCGAACGGGGGCTTTCGGGTCCCCCGTTCGTCCGCCGGCCGATCTTGAATCATCCCCCACGTGAAAAAACTCACTCTTATTGCGGCCGCCGCTCTCGCCATCGGTTCGACGGGCGCCCAGGCCCAGCTGCTGGTCAACGGCGCCGGTTCGACATTCGACACTCCGGCGTTAACAGCCTGGTTCGACGCATACGGCAAAATAGACTCGTCGGTGCATTTTAACTATCAGTCGATTGGTTCCGGCGGCGGCGTAAAACAGCTCGTCGCCCAGACCGTGGACTTTGGCGCGTCGGACTATCCGATGACCGATGCGGCCATGGCCAAAGTGCCGGAGAAAATCCTCCACATTCCGGTTGTCGCGGGCGCGGTCGCGATCACTTACAACCTCCCGGGTGATCCGAAGCTCAAGTTCGATGGCCCGACCCTGGCGGGAATCTATCTCGGAAAAATTACGAAGTGGAACGACCCCGCGATCGCCGCGCTCAATCCCGACGTCACCTTGCCCGACCAGGGCATCGTGGTGGTGCACCGCTCGGACGGCAGCGGCACGACTTACATCTTCACCGATTATCTTTCCGCCATTAGTCCGGATTGGGCTTCGGGCGTGGGCAAAGCCGGCTCGGTCA
>DAISJK010000047.1:0-6036 GCA_036821505.1 Opitutaceae bacterium | reverse complement strand
CTACATCGCCCTCGGGGTGGCTGCGCTATGGGGCATCTACGGCGCGATCTACTTCAAGAAGAACAGCAAGGCCAGGGGACGTGAGGTCATCCTGACCCAGAAGCCTGCGGTTTGATTTGACGCGGCCCCGAGCCGCATAAGCATTCAGGGCTCCGTCCGCGCTCATGGCGCGGCGGAGCCTTTTTTTCGCCCTTATTTTCCCCCGCCATGCGCCTTCGCTACGCCCGCATTTCCGCCACCGGTCCCGTGCGGGAACACAACGAGGATTGGCTGGATTTTTGGGAGTCGCCCGATCCGCTCGCCCGCGAAAAACAGGGCAGCGTCGCGCTGCTGGCCGACGGCGTCGGCGGCTTCGAGCGCGGCGAAGTGGCCAGCCGTCTGGCGGTGGACGAGGCGCTGCGGGTGTTCAAGGAGGCTCCGCCGGAAATCAAGCCCTATGAACTCCTGCGGCAGATGTTCGGCGCAAGCTGCTCCAAAGTGCATGACACCGCCCTGAAGGAACAAAGGGGGATGATGGCGACGACGCTTGTCGCCTCGATCTTCCGCGACCGCACGATTTGCGTCGCGCACGTCGGGGACAGCCGCGCCTATTTCATCCGGGGAAAGACGATCCGCCGCCTGACCCAGGACCACGTAGCCACGGCCCTGCCGGTCAAGCTGGGCCTCATGCTGGAGCGGCAGGCAATGGCCAGCCCGAAGCGCAGCCAGCTCACGCGCAGCGTGGGCGCGGAGGCGATTTGCCAGCCCGAATTTGCCACTCAGTTCCTGCATCACGGGGACTTCATCCTCCATTGCACCGATGGATTGCACGCCTATGTGCTCGACCAGGAGATGTTGGAGATCATCAGCCGGAACCATCCCTATGACGCCTGCCGCGAGCTGGTCGCGCTGGCGGAGAAGCGCGGAGGCGACGACAACATATCGCTGCAGCTCATTGAAGTGCGCGACTGGGAGAAGGTGGCGCAAAAGGCCCTTACCCAAAGCGGCGGGGCCGACAAGGACGCGCCCAAGTCGGCAGCCCGGGCTCCGGTGTCGGTCGCGACCGGAGCCGACCTGACGCCCGGCATGCTGCTCGACGGCCGCTTCGAGCTGACCGATTTGGTGGCCCGAAGCAACATGGCCTCGATCTTCAAGGCGAACGACCGCCAAAACGGAGGGGTCGTGGCGCTCAAAGTGCCCCTCATGGCGATGGAAAGCGATGTCGCGGGCTTCGAGCGATTCAGCCGGGAGGAGGAAATTGGGGCGCAGCTCAACCATCCCTCCATCCTCAAGGTGCTCAAGGTGGACGGGCCCAAAAGCCGGCCCTACCTCGCCATGGAGTTTCTAGACGGCGAAACGCTTTCGCAGTATCTGGCCAAGCGCAAGCCGCTGCCCGAACAGGAGGCGGTGCGCTATGCGGCCAGGATATGCGAGGCGCTCGAATATCTGCATTCCAATGGAATCGTGCATCGCGATCTCAAGCCGCATAATATAATGATCTGCCGCGACGGCAGCATCCGTCTGTTCGATTTCGGCATCGCCCGCGTGGAAAAAGCGCGACGGCTGACCTTTGTCGGACTGTCTCCGGCCATGGGCACGCCGGACTATATCTCGCCCGAACAGGTGAAGGGGAAGCGGGGCGACCGGCGAAGCGACATCTACAGCCTGGGAGCGATCCTCTACGAGATGGCGACCGGCTCGACACCCTTCGAGGGAGAGAGCCCCTACGTGGTCATGAACGCGCGGGTGACCGGCGATCCCGTGGCGCCGCGCAAGCTCAATCCCAATATCAGCCCGGTGCTGGAGGAAATCATCCTGCACGCTTTGGAGCGGGATCCCAAGGATCGCTACCCGACCGCGGCGGACATGGCCCGCGAACTCGACAATTACGACCTCGTGAAGGTAACCCACCGCGACCAGCGGCTGCGCGCGCCCCAACCCTGGAGAAGCCGCGCCAATACCGCTATGCTGATAGGCGCCGTCCTGGTCGGATACGTCATCCTCTTTCTCGTTATTTGGCGGGTGGTGCGCTCGCATCAGCACCACTGAGGCCGGACGCGATATTCTTGGCGATCTCGTCTTGCAGTTCCTGAAGATCGAACGGCTTGGCGAGCACCGCGCGCGCGCCTGCCGCCAAGCCGCGGGCCACGACATCGCGGTTCATCCGGCCGGTGATCATTATGACCGGAATCCGGCGCAGCTCGGGATGGGCTTGAAACGCTTCGAGCACCGCGTAGCCGTTCATAACCGGCATGTCGATGTCGAGCAGCACGAGAGAGATGTTTCCCTCTTCGGTGGCGATCTCGATCCCGTGGCTGCCGCTTCGGACCGGTATCACCGTATAGCCCAGCGTGCTCACGAAATATTCGATCGCGATCAGCACCGAGGGATGGTCGTCGATAGCTAAAATGCGGAGGGGGACACCCCCCTTGGCTTTCGCCGCGGGTTCTTCCTTTGCCGCAATCGCGGGTTCTTCATTGGCTGTCATAACTGTAGATTCATCGGCCGTCATTGCAGATTCTTCGTTGGTTGTCATCGCAAATTTTTCTTTGGCAAACACCGCCCAGGGACCCCGGTCTGTGTACGATACCCTTGTTGTCAACCATAGATAACGGGCGGCGTCCCAAGAATCTTGCGCAGCTCCTCCGGCGTCGTGACCGGCGCCTGGCAGGTGAAGTTCTCGCAGACATAGGCCGTAGCGCGTCCTCCGATCGGCCGCATCGCCGCCAGCCATCCGGCGCCCGCCGCTCCCCGGGCGTCCGTCGCCAGGATCGCGCGCCTCGGGCCCAGATGCTCGCGCAGGACATCCGCCAGCGCATGGAAATCCGCGGCGCCTGGATCGCCGGCCAGCACCGCGTGCCTCGGCGGCTCCAGCGCGGGCTCGAGCGCGACAAGCATTTGGGGCAGCGCATACGGCGCCTCGACCCAACGGCCGCGGAACGCGGCCAGAACCGAAAGCGCCCGCTCGCGGTAGGCCGTGCCGAACGAGCCCTTGCGCCCCGTCGCATCCGACACGGCATCCAATCGCAGAAGATTGAGCGCCGCCACCGAGCTGGGCGCGGGCGTCGCGCCGTCGTAATCCTCCTTTAGGCGAACGATGATATGCGGGTCGGCCGCGCCCGAATTGGTGTAGCCGCCGTGCTCCTGGTCCCAAAAAAGCTCGTCCATCTTCTCCTGCAGCCGCTCGGCCCAATCGAGCCAGCGCCGGTCGAAGGTCGCCTCGTGGAGGTCGAGCAGCCCCTGGATGAGGAAGGCGTAGTCCTCGGCAAAACCCTCGGCGCCGCCGCGTCCCCCGCGCCAGAATCGAAAAAGGATTCCGCGTTTCGCGTCGAACAGCTCGCGCTCGACGAAAGCGGCCGCGCGCGCCGCCGCATCGCGATAAACCTGGCGCCTGTCGGCGAGCGACTCGGCCGGAATAGAAGCGGCGAATGCCAGGGCCGAAATCATCAGGCCGTTCCAGGCCGCGAGCACCTTGTCGTCGAGGGCCGGTCTTGGCCGACGCGCGCGCGCGAGGCGGAGCCGCTCCAAGGACGCCGCGAGCCGGTCGCTCGCCGCGTCCGGCGAGAGGCCCCATGTCTTGGCCGTTTCCGCCAGCGGGCGCGACTGCGCCAGGATATTCTTTCCGCGGAATTCACCATGGGGATCGCGCTGCGGCGAAACGTTCCCGTTTTCAGCGACGCCGAAATGGGCGCAGACGAGGGCGGCATCAGCGCCCAGCACCGAATCGATCTCTGATTTAGTCCAGACATAGAACGCGCCCTCGACAAGATTGTGGGTGGAGCGCGTTGTCCCCAACGCGCTTTCTGTCGTGGGTTCCGAATCAGCATCCTCAGCAGAATAGAATCCGCCATCGGGCGCGGTCAGGTCGCGCAGGACATAGTCCAAGATGTCGCGGGCCAGCCAGGCATGGCGCTCGTCACCCGTCGCCTGCCAGGCCTCGAGCGCGTTGAAAGCGATCTGGGCCTGGTCATAAAGCATCTTCTCGAAGTGCGGCACCTGCCAGTCCTCGTCCACCGAGTAACGATGAAAGCCGCCGCCCACGTGATCATGGATGCCGCCGCGTGCCATTTGCCGCAGCGTGAGCGCCGCCATGCCCGCGGCCTCGCGGCGAACGGCCGGATCGGCAGTCGGCTGGGCGGCGCATCGGAAAAGGAAAGCGAGCGCGCTTGCCCGCGGAAACTTCGGCGCGCCGCCAAACCCGCCGCGCACCGGGTCGAATGCTTCGCGGAAATAGCCAAATCCGCGGTTGTAGGCCTCGGCCGCGCCGGCCGCGAGGTCGGCGGCTCCCGATCCGGCCGCGGCTCCCGCGCTTTCAGTTTTGAGCGCGGCCACGACCCGCGCGCCCTCGTCCACGAGCTTTTCCCGTTGCTCCCTCCATGCCTTCGCGATGGCGCGCAGCATCGCGGGAAATCCCGCGCGGCCGTGCCGATCCTCGGGTGGAAAATAGGTGCCGCCGAAAAACGGGGCGAGCGAAGGGGTGAGCCAGGCGCTGAGTGGCCAGCCACCGTGCCCGGTCAGGGCCTGGACGTAGCTCATGTAGACGTGGTCCACATCGGGCCGCTCCTCGCGGTCAACCTTGACGGGGATGAAGTGTTCGTTGAGCAGCGCGGCGGTCGCGGGATCTTCGAACGACTCGCGCGCCATCACATGACACCAGTGGCAGGTGGCGTAGCCGATGCTCAGGAAAACCGGCTTGTCCTCGGAACGGGCCCGGGCGAACGCTTCCTCGCCCCAGGGATGCCAGTCGACCGGATTGGCGGCGTGCTGACGCAGATAGGGCGACCGTTCGCGCTCGAGGCGGTTCACTTACTGCCCCAAAACCCAGGCGAAGATCAGCGGCGCAACGATGGTGGCGTCGCTTTCGATGATGAAGCTCGGCGTTTTCACGCCCAGCTTGCCCCAGGTGATCTTTTCGTTGGGCACGGCGCCGGAATAGCTGCCGTAGCTCGTGGTCGAGTCGCTGATCTGGCAGAAATAACCCCACAGGGGAATGTTCGTGCGGCCGAGATCCTGGTGGAGCATCGGGACGACGCAGATGGGAAAGTCGCCGGCGATGCCGCCTCCGATTTGGAAGAATCCGACCGAGCCGGATCCGTTCCGCAGCCGCCGGGCCGTGGCCGTGTACCAGCCGGCCAGCGCCGTCATGTATTCGATGCCCGAGCGCACGGTATGGATGTTTTTCAGCTTACCCTCGATGCAATGGCTGGCGAACATGTTGCCGAGGGTCGAATCCTCCCATCCCGGCACGGTGATCGGGAGGTTCTTCTCGCAGGCGGCCATCATCCAGGAATTGCGGGGATCAATTTGATAGTGCCGCCTGAGCTTCCCGCCGCGCAGGACCTTGTACAGGAACTCGTGCGGGAAATGGCTCTCGCCCTCGTGTTCGGCCACGAGCCATTCCTCGAGCACGGCTTTCTCGATCCGCCTCATCGCCTCGATCTCGGGAATGCAGGTGTCGGTCACGCGGTTCATGTGCCGGTCGAGCAGGGCCTTCTCGTCGGCGGGCGTCAGATCCCGGTCCCGCGGCACGCGTTCGTAATAATCGTGAGCCACGAGATTGAAGATATCCTCCTCGAGGTTGGCGCCGGTGCAGACGATGGCCGCCACTTTCCCGCGGCGGATCATCTCCGCCAGCGAAATGCCCAGCTCGGCCGTGGACATCGCGCCCGCAAGGGTGACGATCATCTGCCCGCCCAGCTTCAAGTGGGTGTCGAAGGCCTTCGCGGCGTCCATCACCGAACCGGCGTTGAAATGGCGATAATGGCGCGCGATGAATTTCGAAACGGGGCCCTTCGCCTTGGCCAGCGCTTCGTTGACGTCCTCAGGGCGCGGCGATCTGCGTCTGCTTTTCGTCATGCTGCAAAGCCATTTGAACCATTTATCCAGCGTCGCGCGATAACAATTTCAAAAGGGGCGCGAGCGCGCACGCGGAACAGAAACTATAGCATCGCGTGATCCGCCGCGCACTTCGTATTGGTTGGTCGAGCCAACGCCCGCGCCATGCTGACCAAAGCCGCCATCCAGCGCCTGCGCTCCTTGCAGGACAAAAAACACCGC
>DAISJK010000046.1:0-6244 GCA_036821505.1 Opitutaceae bacterium | reverse complement strand
AGCATCCACTCGCTCACGCTCGCAGCCACATGCTCGGAAGTCTTCACCGGATAGTCGGAGGTCATTTCTTCGCAGCCCGAATTTGCTCGGTGATTGCGAGCGCCACTTCGAGGGCCGATTTGCCGAGCGCCCCCCCGACCTTGGGCTGCCGGGCCTGGACGACGCTCTCGACGAAATGCTGGAGTTCGAGCGCCAGCGGCTCGCCTTTTTCAATCGGAATCTCCCGCACCGGCACCGAACTTGCGTCGCCCGGCTTGACGAGCCCGATCTTCATCTTGAGGCCAAAGGCCACGATGTCGCTCTTGCGCACCAAATGGCCCTTCTGGTTCATGAAATCGAGCGAGAGGTAGGCGTTGTCCTGGAAAATGCGAATTTCCCGGGCTTTTTTCAGGCTCATCCGGCTGGCGCTCAGGTTGGCCACGCAGCCGTTCTCGAATTGGATCCGCGCATTGGCGATGTCGTCCGTCTTGGAGAGAACCTCGATCCCCACGCTGTCGATCTTCGCGATCGGCGATTTCACCAACGCGAGCACGATTCCGATGTCGTGGATCATCAAATCCAGGACGACGCCCACCTCCGTGCCGCGGGTTTGGTAGGGCGCCAGCCGCTCGGCCGTGATGTATTGCGGATGGTCCGCCTCTTTTTCAAGAAACGCCATCACCGGATTGAAATGCTCCACGTGGCCCACCTGCACGACACAGTTCTTGCGCCGGGCCGCCGCCAACACCTCCTCGGCCTCGGCAAGCGAGACGCACAAGGGCTTTTCAATCAGGAGGTGACAGCCGCGGGCAAGGAGCGGAAGCGCCACTTTGGCGTGCGAGTCGGTCGGAACCACGACCGAGGCCGCGTCGCAGGCCGCGGCCAGCTCTTCCAGGCTCGCGAAAGCCCGGCTTCCGTGGCGGGCCGCGATTTCGGCGGCGCGCGCGCGGTCCTTATCATAGACACCCGCCAGCTCGCAGCCCGGCAGTTCCGCATAGATGCGGGCGTGGTGCTGGCCGAGCGAGCCGACTCCGGCCACTCCGCAGCGGAGCTTCGATTTAGGCATCGTGCAATTTTCCGTCGCGCAGGAGGAGCTGGCGATCCGTTTTTTTCGCGTGGGCCGCGTTATGCGTCACCAGGACGAGGCTGGTGCCCGTCTCACGGCAGAGCCCGAGCAGCAGTTCGATCACGGAATCGCCGGTGCGCTCGTCCAGATTGCCTGTGGGCTCGTCCGCGAGAATGAGGCGCGGAGCATTCATGAGGGCGCGCGCCACAGCCACCCGTTGCTGCTCCCCGCCCGAAAGTTGGGAGGGAAGATGATGTCCGCGCTCGCCCAAGCCCACCCGGCCCAGGATTTCGTCCGCCCGCGCTCCGGCCGCAGAATCGAGCCGGCCCACGATGCGCCGCGCCATGAGGACGTTCTGGCGAGCGTCCAATTCGGGAATGAGATAGAAAGACTGGAAAACCAGCCCGAGGAACCCTGCGCGCGGGCGATTTTTTACGCCGGTCGCGTCGGACCAGGTCACCGTGCCAGCTTCCGGCGCGTCCAGGCCCGCCACAAGATTGATGAGCGTCGATTTGCCGGAGCCTGATTCGCCCCGGATGCTGACGCTTTTCCCGGCAAAAAGGTCGAGATCGGCGCCGCTCAAAACGGTGATCTTGCGATCGCCGCTGCGGTAACCCTTGTGCAGTCCGCGGGCTGTGAGAATCGGCGTGGAGGGCGGATTCATGCGGTTATTCGCTGCGCAGCGCCTCGACAGGCTTCAGCCGGGCGGCGCGCCAGGCCGGCAGGAGCCCGGCCAGCGTAGAGATCACGACAGTCAGGACCACGATCTGCGTCACGTCGTGAACGGACGTGTGCGAGGGCAGCTGGCTAAACTGGTAGAAGCGCTCCAGCACGGCCTGCTTCTGGGTGGCGCGGGCGATGCCCATGACCACGTCGTTGCGAAAAGCGAGCGCGGTGAAGCCCATCGCCAGCCCCACGGCGGTCCCGAGCAGCCCGATGAAGAGCCCCTGCGCGCAAAAACAGGCCGCGATCTGACGCGGTTTTCCGCCCAAGGCTCCCAAGAGTCCAATTTCGCGGGTCTTGCGCACGACCGAAATGAGCAGCGAGCTCGTGACTGAAAATGCCGCAACGATCACGATAAAGAGGAGCAGAAAGAAAATCATCCGTTTTTCCAATCCCACGACCCACAGGAAGTCCTTGAAGCTGTCCTGCCAGGAAAAAGCGCGGATTTGCGGCGGAAGGACGGTATTGATCCGCGCAGCACCCTCGTCCTCGTTCAAACCCGGCTGCAAGCGGACATTGATGCCGTGGACGTCGGCGCCGAGCCCGTAGAGGTCCTGGGCCAGGCGCAAGGTACAGTACACCGTGCTGCTATCGAGCTGCTGATGGCCGATTTCGAGGATGCCCACCACGCGCACGCGACGGGGCATGAAGATCTCGTCGTTCTTGAGCTTCTCGATCAATAGGGGCGAATAGATCTCGATACTGCTGCCGACCGTGGCGCCGACGCTCTGGGCAAGCTGCGAGCTCAGGATGACCGAATCGTCGTCCAAGTCGTCGAGCGAGCCGGCGTTCATGAAGCGCGCGAGGTCCGTCACCTTTCCGACCGTTGCGAGGTCGAGCCCGCGCAGGAAGGGATACGCGCTGCGTCCCTGGCACTCGATCATGACCGCGCCGGTCGCATAGGGCGTGGCTGCGACCACGCCCGGCACCGTCTCGACCTGGCTCACGATCGAGGCGTAGTTTTCGATCAGGCCCTCCGATTTGACCTGCACGTCTCCCTCGGTGTCGACGATCATCCGCTTAATCTCGTACTCGAAACCGCTCATCACGCTCGTCGTGATGACCAGGATCATCACTCCCAGCGCCACTCCCAGGACCGAAATCGCGGTGAAGAACGGGAACTTCCGCCCGGTCGGAATAAGCTGCTTCAGCGCGAGGTAGAGAAACCAGGGCATCAGCGATCGCCGTCCTGCCGCGCGGCCCCCGGCGGCCTGAGCTGGGGGAATAGAATGACGTCCCGGATGCTTTCTGCGCCGGTCAGGAGCACGCAGAGCCGGTCGATGCCGACGCCCATCCCGCCGGCCGGCGGCATGCCGTGCTCAAGGGCGAAAAGGAAATCCTGATCGATGCTCTGCTTTTCGCCGCCGGCCTGCCGCTCGAACATCTCACGCTGCGCATCCGGATCGTTCTGCTCCGAATAAGCCGGCGCGATTTCCATACCGCCGGCGCAAAGTTCGAACACGTCGAGGGTCTCCGGGTCGTCGCGGCTGACCTTGGCCAGGGGGCAGAGCTCCTTTGGCAGGTTGAGGACGAATGTGGGCTGAATCAGGCCGGGTTCGATCCGCTTGGAAAAGATCTCATTCGTGATCTCGAAATCCTCCCAATGCGGCTCGGTCTTGAGGCCCAGCTTGGCGGCCCCCGCCGCGTGCTCCGCTTTGCTTCGCGAAAACCAATCGGGGTCGCCCGTTTCGGCCCGAATTAAATCCTTATAGGCCACCTCGCGCCAGACGCCGCTGAAGTCGATCTCCTGGCCGCTGGCGTGCTTGATCTTCGTGCTCCCAAGCACCTCCTGGCAGATCGCCAGGATCATCGCGCGAATGAGCTCCATCATTCCGCGATGGTCGCTGTAGGCCTGATAGACCTCGAGCATTGTGAACTCCGGATTGTGCTTCCGCGAAACCCCTTCGTTTCGGAAATTGCGGCCGATCTCGAAAACACGGTCGTATCCGCCGACCAAAAGCCGCTTCAGATGGAGCTCGAGCGAGATGCGCAGGAAGAAATCCACTCCCAAGGCATTGTGGCGGGTGACGAAGGGCCGCGCCGCCGCGCCGCCAGCGATGGCCTGAAAAACGGGCGTCTCCACCTCGATAAATTGGCGGCCTTCCAGGAAACGGCGGATGAAAGAAACGATTTTCGAGCGGAGCATCAGGCGCGCGCGCGACTCAGGATTGACGATCAAGTCGAGGTAGCGCTGGCGATAGACTTGCTCGGGATCGGTCAGCCCGTGCCACTTTTCCGGCAACGGGTGCAGAGCCTTGGCCAGCAGGACGAAGCTCCCGACCCGCACAGTCACTTCACCGGTCTTGGTCACGAACAGCTTGCCCTCGGCTCCGATGATGTCGCCGATGTCCAGATTGCGAAACTGAGCATAAGCGGCGTCGCCCACCACGTCCTTCTTAACGTAGATCTGGATCTGGCCCTGTTGGTCTTGAATCTTGGCAAACTGGCTCTTGCCCATGTCGCGGATCACGACGAGCCGGCCGGCCACCGCCACCGGAGTCTCATGGCCTTCGACATGGGATTTGATCGCATCTCCCGAAAAGTGGGTCGGCGTGAAGCTCGCCCGGAAAGGATCGGAGCCCGCCGCGCGCAGATCGGCCAGCTTCCGACGGCGCACCGCGTGCTGATCGTGCGTGATGTCGGGAGGGATATCGCTCATGGGTGACGGCCTGGCTGAATCGGCGACGCTGGCCGGAGGGAAGCGGCGGGGCAACGGAATTTGATTTGAGAAAAAGGGGTCAGGCTGCGTAATTTGCGGTAAGTCGCAAATTACGCAGCCTGACCCCTTCCGAATGCATCTGCACAAACCCTCCTGGCTCCGAGCCCGCCTGCCCGCCGGCCCCGGCTATGCCGCCGTGCGCAAGCTGGTTGACGAGCACCGCCTGCATACGGTCTGCCAGAGCGCGCAGTGCCCCAATCTCGGGGAATGCTGGTCGCGCGGCACCGCCACCCTGATGATCCTAGGCAATATCTGCACGCGCTCGTGCAACTTTTGCGCGGTGCAGACCGGCCGTCCGACGGAGCTCGATTTGGGCGAGCCGCCCCGGGTGGCCGAAGCGGTCGCCCGCATGAATCTGCGGCACTGTGTCCTCACGAGTGTCGCGAGGGATGAGCTGGCCGACGGCGGCGCCGCCGTCTGGGCCGCGACTATACGGGCAGTGCGCCATCGTAATCCGGACACCGCAATCGAAGTGCTTGTGCCCGATTTCAAGGGCCGGCTAAACGACGTCGATACGGTGCTCGACGCCGAACCCGACATTTTCAACCACAACGTGGAAACGGTGGAGCGTTTGCAAAAGCCCGTGCGGGTGCAGGCGCGCTACGAACGTTCACGCAGCGTGCTGCGCCACGCCAAGAGCCGGGATTTCACCACCAAAACCGGCATCATGCTGGGCCTCGGCGAGCGCAGGGAAGAAATCGAGCGGACCCTCCGCGACCTTGCTGACGACAAGACGGATATCCTGACAATCGGACAGTACTTGCAGCCCACCCCGCAGCACCTGCCGGTGGACCGCTGGGTCACGCCGGAAGAGTTCCAGCATTGGAAGGAGTTCGGCCTCGCCGCGGGTTTTGGCGTGGTCGAGAGCGGCCCCCTCGTGCGATCGAGCTATCATGCCGACGAGCAGTCCCGGAAATATACCGGCGACGAACATCTGAACGATCGAAACGCGCTGGCGAGCGCGTAGTCAGGGCCGTACCTCAAATCGAAATGAAACGGCTGGCGGGCCGCCGGGGCCAGGGTGTTCAACCCAAGCCGTATAGATGCCCGGGTCGGACAGCGTGACCTTAAAAGGGCCTCCGCTCGGATGCAGGTAGGCCATTCCGTTGCGGGCCTCGTCGAAGATCGCGAGCCTCTCCCCATTGGCCGATTGAGATTCGGTCATCCCTTCATTGAATGTGAACTCCACCGGTTGGTGCGCCAGGATCGGTTCCACTGAAGGCCGCAGGGAGTAATCCACGCCTTCTCTTGTCACAGCCCAAGTCAGTGGAAGTTTCTCCGTTGGGGACAAACCCTCCGTCGGTTGGACCGCCAAGTCGGCCGATACATACATTTCCCGGGCAGTCGCTCGCGGGGTGAAATCGGCGAATAAGCGATAAGTTCCCCCTCGGCGCGGCGTGAACTCGAATCGCCACGATCCAGTGGCGCCTTGGGGATCGGCCGACAAGTGCTGGAAATCAAGAAGGTCTGGATCGACCGCCAGCAGATTGAGCTTCGATAGATCGGTAACAATCAAGTCGTCCGGCCCTATCGGCTTGCCGGTGGCAGTTTTGAGAACAATCGCCGCGTGGACGACCCGGCCTGCGACGGGCGATTCGGCCGTCGTCACGGTCAAGACGACGGGAGGCGTTTTGTTCAAGACCGCCAAAAATCGCGGATTGGACGGATCGCAGAATTCGAGCAAGTTCGGACCCACCGCGAGAAAATCCCTAGGGGTGATCGCCGGGGATGACGGCAGAAAATGAAACGCCACAAGC
>DAISJK010000045.1:0-6392 GCA_036821505.1 Opitutaceae bacterium | reverse complement strand
GTAATCTTCCGCCCCGAGCACGACGTCCGCCACGTCCTCCAGCCGAATGACCGCGCCGTTGGTCTCTCGGATTACGAGTTGCTTGAACTCCTCGACCGAGTGCAGGTCGGTGTCGGCGGTCAGGTTGACCTGGATGAGCGATCCCTTGGTCGTGCCCAGCGCCGTCAGATGGTTGTTCGCCGCCAGGGCGGCGGTGACGTCCGAAGGGCTGACCCCGAGGGCGGCCATCCGATCCGTCTTGAGCCAGATGCGCATCGCGAACGTGCGCCCGCCGAGGATCTGGGCGCTTTGCACGCCCTCCAGGGCGGAAAGCCGCGGCTGAACCGCGCGGACCAAGTAATCGGTGATTTCGTTCTGGTGCAGTATGTCCGAAGTGAAGCTGAGGTAGGCCGCGGCGAACACGCTGTCGGCCGGCTGGATCAGGATCGCGGGAATCTGCGCCTCGGGGGGAAGGTTGTTGCGGACCTGGTCGACCCGCGCGCTGATGTCCGCCAGGGCCTTGGTCGGATCGTAGTTGAGTTTGAGCCGCGCCGTGATCGTCGACAATCCCTGCGAACTCTGCGATTGGAGGTAGTCGATCCCGTCCGCCGCGGCGATCGCCTGTTCGAGCGGGGTCGTGACGAAGCCGCGCACCAACTCGGGGCTCGCCCCGACGTAGACCGTCGTCACCGTGATCGATGCGTTCTGGCTGCGCGGGTACTGGCGGACGTTCAGCGTGCGCACGGCCTGAAGGCCGGAGATGATGATGACCAGGCTGACGACCAGCGCCAGCACCGGCCGCCGAATGAAGAGATCGGTGAACTTCATCGCTGCCGGCTCAGGAGTCCTGCGGATTGGGGGCCAGCTTGGCGTCCGGCGCCAGGGTGTTGTTGATCGTCACGGGAACGCCGTTTCGAAGCTTGAATGCGCCGGTGGTGACGACGGTTTCCCCTGCCTTGAGGCCCGAGATCACCGCGACAAAGTCGCCACGCTTCTCCCCGAGCCGCACGAACTGCTGCCTCGCCACCTGCACCGTGTTTCCCGTGTTCGGATTCTTCTGTTCCTCGACCACGAAGACGGAATCCCCGTACGGCGCGTACAGGACTGCGGTCGAAGGGATCACCAGCGTCTTCTCCCCGCCCGGCAGCACCGCATCGACGTCGACGAACATTCCAGGATGCAGCGACTCGTCCGGGTTCGCCAGCGTGGCCTCCACCCGCACATTGCGCGTCGCGCTGTCCACATCCGGATTGATCGCCGTGATTTCGCCGTCGATCGGGCCATCGGGCCGGGCATCGCTCGTGACACGTACCTTGGTGCCGTTGCCGATTCGGGCGACATCCTGCTGGGGAAGGTAAAAGTCCACGTAGATCGGATCGAGCGCCTGAAGCGAGACGATCGGATCGCCCGCCTTCAGGGTCTGGCCCAGGTTGACCAGGCGAATTCCGAGGCGCCCGGAAAAGGGCGCCAGGATCGTCTTCTTCGCGATGGTCGCCCGGATGTTGTCGGCCTGGGCCACGGCCTGCTTGTAATTGGCCTGGTCGCTGTCGAACTGCGACTGCGAAACCGTGGCGTCGGCCAGGAGCTGGCGCGACCGCTCCAGGTTGATTCGCGCCAAGTCGGCCGCTGCCTCGGCCGCGCGCAGTTGCGCCTCCTCGGACGACACGTCCTGCTGCACCAGCAAATCGCCGGCTTTGACCTTGCTGCCGGACTCGAATGCGATCTTCGCCAGATTGCCGTCGAGCTGCGCCGCCACCGTCACGCCCTGCACCGCGGTCAAGGACCCGACGGAAGGCAGCAGCGGATTCCAGGCCGCTTCCGTCACCTCCGCGGTCGTGACCGGCTCCGGCGGCAGCGAAAACTTCTGCGACGTCATCGTCTGTATTTGCGAAACCTTGGTGCAGGAGATTCCGCCGAGAATCAGCACGATCCCGGCGAGGACCAGGAAACCGAAGCGCGCGATGACGCGCAGGAAAAAGAGGACAGCCAGCGCCGAGACGAGGCCGACGATGACTAGCGAGAAGACGAGGGTGGTGCTCATGACTGGAGTGGATTAGGAGGCGATGGCGGCTGCAGCTGCCACCAGCGCCTCGGTAGTTATTCCGAGTTCCTTGAAAATCGCCGCCGCGGGCGCGCTCAGGCCAAACCGATTCAAGCCGACAACCTTCCCGTCGAGGCCGACGTATTTGCGCCAGAGATCCGTCACGCCCGCCTCGATGGCCACGCGCTTCCGGCAAGCCGGCGGCAGGATGCTGTCGCGATACTCCGCCGGCTGGCGGTCGAAACGATAGAAAGAGGGAAGAGAGACGACGCGCGTGCCCGCGCCGAGTTCCTTGGCCGCCGCCAGCGCAAGCTGCAACTCGCTGCCCGTCGCGAGGAGGATGAGGGTGAGGGGCGCCGTTTCCTGGAGCGCGACGTAGCCGCCCTTCAAAACCCCGGCCCGGCGGATATGCGGCGGAATGTCGTTCAGATTGGGGACAGCCTGCCGCGTCAGGGCGAGCAGGGTCGGGCCGTCGGTGCGCTCGAGCGCGGCGGCGAATGCGCCAGCCGTTTCCTCGCTGTCCGCGGGCCGGATCACGTCGAGCCCGGGAATCAGCCGCAGCGCCGAAATCGTTTCGACCGGCTCATGGGTCGGGCCGTCCTCGCCCACGCCGATTGAGTCGTGCGTGTAGATGTAGACGACCGGCAGATTCGAAAGCGCCGCCAGCCTCATGGGCGGACGCGAATAATCCGCAAACACAAGGAAGGTCGCGCAGGATGCGCGGAAGAGCCCGTCGTAAGCCACGCCATTGCTGATCGCGGCCATGGCGTGTTCGCGGATGCCGAACCGGATGTTGCGCCCTGCGCGGTTGGTCGGATCGAAGTCCTTGTCGGCCGCGATGTAATTGTAGGTCGAGCCGTGCAGATCCGCGCTGCCCGAGATGAACAGCGGAAGCTGGGCGGCGATCGGCTGGAGCACTTCGCGCCCCGCGCCCCGCGTGCCGGGAAGCTTGGCGTCGGGGGCGAATAGCGGAATCTTCTCCAGTAAGCCAGCGGCGCTGGGTTGCGCCGAAGCGGAGTCGAGCAGGGCCGCCTTGTCTGGGTTCGCCTCGCGCCAAGCCTTGAACGTCTTGCCCCAGCGGTTGTAGGCGCGGATCAGGCGGCGTTTGTGCTCCGAAAAATAGGCCTGCACGTCCTCGCTCACGTAGAAAAGCTGATCGGCCGGCAGCCCCAGTCCGGCCCGGGCCGAGTCGGCGAATTTCGCCCCGCCCTCCCCGTGTGCTTTCTGCGTGCCCTGCACTTCGGGAATGCCCTTGCCGATGATCGTCTTGGCGATGATGAGCTGCGGTTTGCCGCTCTTGGCCTTCTTCGCCTTGCTGAACGCCTTGAGAAAGGCGGCCATGTCGCTGCCGTCTATCGTCTGCACGTCCCACTCGATGGCCTTGAACCGGAGCGCGGTATTTTCGCTCTGGGTCTTGTCCGCCATGGCGTCGAGCGTGACGTGGTTGGAATCGTAAATCAGGATCAGGTTATTGAGCTTCTGGTGGCCCGCGAACTCGACGGCCTCCATCCCCACCCCCTCCTGCATGCATCCGTCGCCCGCGAGGCAGACGACATGATGGTCAAAGATCGGATGCTCGGGGGTGTTGAACCGGGCCGCGGCCATCTGGCCGGCGACGGCCATCCCCACCGCATTGCCTATGCCCTGGCCGAGAGGACCCGTCGTGGCTTCGACACCGGGCGTGTGGCCAAATTCAGGATGGCCCGGCGTTTTGCTGTGCAGGGCGCGGAATCTCTTCAGCTCATCGATCGGCAGGTCGTAGCCGCTTAGGTGCAGCCACGAATAAAGGAACATGCTGCCATGGCCGGCAGAGAGAACAAAACGGTCGCGATTCAGCCAGCGCGGCTTGTCGGGATTGTGCTCCAAGGCGTGGCCGTAGAGCACCGCGCCGATCTCGGCGCAGCCGAGCGGCAGGCCGAGGTGGCCCGAGCTGCATGCATGAACCGCGTCAATGGCGAGACCCCGGGCCTGCGTGGCAGCCTTGGCTAGAATGGCGGTTTGCAAGGGCATCGCGGAAAGCCATCAAACCCGAGAAGCGGCATTCTTCAACATGACCCCTTAATATTTGACCCGCCCTCAGCCGGCCGCCGCCTCTTCCGCCCGCTTTTCGCGGATGGCCACGGCCGCCTTGCCCGTGCGGTTGCGCAAATAGTAAAGGCGAGCCCTCATGTTCTCGGATTCGCGCTCGATCTCGATCTTATCGACGTTCGGCGAATGCACCGGGAATACGCGCTCAACTCCTTCGCCGTAGCTGATTCGGCGCACGGTGAAAGTCTCCTGCATTCCGCTGCCCTTGTGGGCGATGACGATGCCGGCGAAGACCTGGATGCGTTCCTTGTCGCCCTCGCGCACCTTGGTGTGCACGCGCACGCCGTCGCCCACTTTGAAGGGCGGAACCTGGGCCTTTTCCTGGGCGGCGTTGATCGCCTTGATTATCGGATTCATGGCAGAAGATCGGGTCTGACTCGGCGGGTCTTTTCCTCGGCGCGCGCCCGGCGCCAGTCTTCGATCTGGGCATGATTGCCGGAAAGAAGGACTTCCGGCACGGACATGCCCCGAAATTCGGCGGGACGCGTGTATTGAGGAAAGTCGAGCAACTTGCCGTTGAAGGATTCGTGCGTCAACGACTTTTCCTCCCCTAGAACCCCGGGTATGAACCGGGCCAGGGCGTCGATGATCACCGCCGCCGCCAAGGTGCCGTTGGTCAGCACATAATCGCCGATGCTGACCTCCTGGTCGATCACCCGGTCGCGGATGCGCTGGTCAACGCCTTCGTAGTGGCCGCTAAGGAAAATCAGGTGATTTTGCCGCGATAGTTCCTCCGCCATGGCCGGCGACAAGGGCGCCCCGTCGGGCGTTAGGTAGATGCGGCGGCAACCCGGCGTCTGAAGCTCCTCAATGGCTGCGAAAACAGGTTCGGGCTTGAGCACCATGCCGGCGCCGCCGCCAAACGGCCGGTCATCGGCCGTGCGGTGCTTGTCCGTGGTCCAGGCGCGCAAATCGCGCACATTCACCTCCAGCCGCCCCGCCGCAACCGCCTTGCCCAGGATGCTCTCGGCCAGGAAGCCGTCGAGCATGCGCGGAAACAGCGTGAGGACGTCGATCCGAAGGGGCACCTACAACGCGGGAGTCGCAACCGCCTCGGCCGCCGCCGCAGGAACGGGAGTCCGACGAGCCCGCTTGATTATGGAATGAAGAGTGTCCGACGGCTTGGCTCCCTGGCCGATCCAGTAATCCACGCGATCGAGGTCGAGTTTGACTTGGGAGCCCTTCGTGCGCGGGTCGTAGGTGCCGATGACTTCGACCGGGGCGCCGTCGCGGCGCGAGCGGGCCTCGGTGACCACGACGCGATAGTGCGGCTGGTGGGTGGCACCGATGCGGGAAAGACGGATTTTGAGGGCCATGAGCGGGTCGAACGTGCGGTTACCGATGAGAAGAGCCGAAAAGGAGACGGGCCGACAAAGGGCTTGTCAAGACCCTACTCCCTTCGGTCAATGACCCCTCCATGCTCAAAACCGGCATCGTCGGACTGCCCAACGTGGGCAAGTCGACCCTCTTCAACGCGCTCACCCGCTCGCGCAAAGCCGAGGCGGCCAACTATCCCTTCTGCACCATCGACCCCAATGTGGGGGTGGTGACCGTTCCCGATGACCGGCTGGGGGTGCTTCAAAAGATCGCGAAAACCAACGTCGTCATCCCCGCCGCCATAGAATTCGTGGACATCGCCGGACTCGTCGCCGGCGCAAGCAAGGGCGAAGGCCTCGGCAACCAGTTCCTCGCCAACATCCGCGAGGTCGACGCCATCGTCCACGTCGTCCGCTGCTTCGAAGACCCCGACATCATCCATACGATGGGCGGAATCGATCCCGTTCGCGACATCGAGGTCGTCACCACCGAGCTGGTCCTGGCCGACCTCGACGCCGCGCAGAAGCGGATCGAGAAAAACCAAAAGAAAGCGAAAGGCGGCGACAAGGAAGCCCACGCCGAGATCGTGCTGCTCGAAAAGCTGCTCCCCCATCTCAATGCCAATAAGCCCGCGAATACTTTCCCCGCGCACGACGACGAGGCGAAGCTGATGAAGCTCTTTCAACTCCTCTCCGCCAAGCCCGTCATCTACGCATGCAACGTCGCGGAATCCGACCTCGCCAGCGCCGGACAGAATCCCTTTGTGCAAAAAGTGGCCGCCTTCGTCCAAGCGCACCACGATGCCGCCTACGTCCCGATCAGCGCGCGAATCGAATCGGAACTCGTCGACCTTTCACCCGAGGAGGCGAAAGCATTCCTCAAGGACCTCGGCGTGGACGATTCCGGCGTTTCCTCGCTCATTCGCGCGACCTATTCTCTGCTCGGCCTCCTCACTTACTTCACAGCC
>DAISJK010000044.1:0-6548 GCA_036821505.1 Opitutaceae bacterium | reverse complement strand
AGGCCATTTCGGACGGCTCGAGCTGGGTCAGACGGCGCAGGGGGGCGAAGGTGAAGATAAGGTAGATATAGGGATTAAGGTAGTTCGGCTCCCAGAAGATCAGTTTTCCGCCCGGCCTGAGGATTCGCTTCAGGCCCGACAGCACCCGGTCGAGGTCGGCATAGACGTGGTGCAACACGCCGTTGCCGACAATGAAGTCCCGCGATTCGTCGGGAAACGAATCCAAGCCGCCGACGATATCGGCGGTCGCAAACCGCAGATTGGCCCCCGCGTAGCGCGCTTCGGCTTGCCGGACGAACGACGGGGAAAGGTCCACGCCGAGCACGTCAGCTTGCGGAATCCCGGCCAGCAGGTGCGCGAGTTCTCCGGTGCCGCAGCCTAGCTCTAAGATTGAAATAGGTCGCGAATACGGCGGGGTCATCTGCGCCCGGATCGCCTCGGCCCTGCGTTCCAGCCTCCTGATCTGCGCGCGCGTCAGCGCATACCCCTGGTTGAACCCGCGTTCGTCCACCAGGCTGGTCATGATGAGTCGTTGCGTCGGAAGGATTCGCGCTCCGCCACGAATCGGCCGATTTCCCTTTCGGAGCGGAGGGTTTCGTGCCCGATCAGCAACTTGGATCGTATGAACTTGGGACGGGCTTTTGCCTCCTCCAGGATTTTGCCGACGTAGTCCCCGATGATGCTCAATGAGAAGATCTGGATGCCGCCGACACCCAGAATCAGCAGGATTATAGTCGTGATTCCGGGCACGCGTCCTTCCGGTTGGAAGAAATAGACCAGGAGATAAAACAGGGTCAGGGCCGCGCTGAGGGCGAAGATCGCCACTCCGAGGCCCTGGATGTAGGCCAGGGGTTTCGAGCTGAATGAAAAGATGGCTTTCTTGGCCCACCAGAGGTTCTTCAGAAAATTGTTGGTGCTCTTTCCGAAGGCCCGCTCCGGCCGGACATACTCCACGCCGGCCTGATTGAATCCGATCCATGCCCTCAGGCCGCGCAGGAAAGCGTCCCGTTCCGGGAACTTCAGGAGGTGCTCGACCGCTTTCCTGTTCATCAGGGAAAAATCGCCCGCATCGACGGGCATCCGGACGTCGGAGAGGTTCTTGAACAACCGGTAGAACAGTTTGTACAGCACCTGCATGTGCCAGGAAGCCTCCCTCTTGACGCGAATGCCGTAGACAATGTCGTATCCGGCCCTCCACTTTTCGACGAAGGACTCGATCAGCTCCGGCGGATCCTGCAGATCGCCGTCCAGCAAGACGGCCGCATCCCCGGTCGACAATTCAAGCCCGCTCACGAAGGCGCTTTGAGATCCAAAATTGCGCGAGTGCGAGACGCCGATCACACGCGCGTCCTCCATGCAGAGCTTTCGGATGGCTTCCTCGTCCCCTGCGGGGCTGTTGTCGTTCACGAAGATGATCTCGTAGTCCACATCGAGCTTTGAGAAGACACGCTTGAGCCGTTCGTGCATGAGGGGCACCGCCAGGTTGTCCTTGTAGCATGCGACGACGGCCGAAATTTTCTCTTTTCTGACCGGGCTCGAACCAAACCGCACCTGTCCGGCTGCCTTTCGTTCCCAGTCGATGGTCAGGTCCAGACCCTCGCGAAAGGATGTTTTCGCCGACCAGTTCAGTTCGTCCCGCGCTTTTGCCGGGTTGCCGTACCACTGGTCGAGATCCCACTTCCTGTTCGCCATGGATCCGAAGCGGGGCTCGGGCAGGATGTTCATCCGTTCGCGCGCGATCGCAGCAACGTCCGCCAGCGAAGTTTTCACGCCGGTGGCGATGTTGTAGATCGACCCCGGCCGGCTGCGGCACGAGACGAGCGCGGCGCGGACGAATGCGCGGGTGCAGTCGTCAACGTAGACGAAATCCCGCGTGATGCGGGCGTCAACCAGGGGGATGAGCTGCCCCTGCAGCCCCAGGGTGACCAACCGGGGGATCAGGCGGTCCCTCTCTTCCCACGGGCCATAGACCGAATACAGCCGCAGATGGGCGCAGGGGAACGACTCGAATTTCCCGTAGAATTGAATGAGGAAGGCGCAGGCCGCCTTGGAGACGGCATAGTCGCTGTTCGGCTCGATCGGGTCCGTCTCTCGCGGGGCGGCGCAGTTCAGGCCGTATTCCGAGGAGCTTCCGGCCATGACGAACGCTTCGCAGCCGGATTCCATGAGCGCCGTGACCAGGTTCAACGTGCCGATATAGTTCACCCGGTGGATGTGGATCCGATTGTCCTGCCGCTCATATCCGCCATAGGCGGAAAGGTTGAACACCGTCTTGGGCCGCCATGCTTTGACGACATGGGAGACCTCTTCCCGGTTCGTGACGTCGAGCGAAATCCGGTTCTTAGTCGGGAAGTTCAGGAGCCTCCAATTGACCTCCGCCTCCTTGGAGATCGCGTAGACGTCGGGCCTGATTCTTGAGAGCGAGAAAAAGAGCTTCGAGCCGATGAAACCCGAAGCGCCAACCACCCAAATCGGGCCCTGCAACGATTTTACCTCCTCGGACTCCTGAGAGGTCCAGATGTCGCCGTAAATGGACGGATCGGATTCGGGATTTGGCATGTTCAGGTTAGCCCTTGAGCATACGGCCAATCGAAGCCTTTAGGGATGCGGTGTCCAAGCCCGAAGCCTTTTGATGGTAGGATTGGCTCCCGTACAAGCCTTCCGGATAACCGGCAGCGTGATGGTGGACGAGCTTGAATGCAGCGCCCGCCTTGACCATCTCGGTCGTGTTGTACTCGCCCAGGCCGCCGCGCGGGCCGTGCTCCTCGACGATCATCAGCTGATGGGAGCGGTTCAGGCTTTCGACCAATGATGCGGCGGCGGCGCGCAGCGGGATTTGCGACACCGCAAAAATGTCCATTTCCGGATAGTCGCCGGTCAAGGGAAGAACATTGAGCAGTACTGGGCCGATGCCGACGACGGTCAGCCGTGCCCCGCTTCCAGAGGCGCTGGCGATCTTGCGCAGCGGCTGGAAGGAATCGAGCCGGCCGCGATTTTCCGGCCACGATCCAAGCCCCAGCCTGAGGTAAGCCGGCCCCTTTTCCGCAACCAGCCAGTCGCACGCCGCCGCCACGTCCGAGTTGCACAACGGCGCGACACAGCGGAAATGGGGGAGGGCGGAAAGGACGGCAATGTCCTCCAGGGCGTGGTGGGTTGCGCCCATGATGCCGTAGCCGTACCCGCCGCCATTGCCCACGATTTTCACGTTTGAATTGTGCAGCGCGAGATCGAGGCGGATCTGCTCGTAGGGGCGGAAGGCCGCGAAAGGAGCGATGCTGTAGCAGAACGGATTCAGCCCCTGGCGGGCCAGTCCGGCAGCCACTGAAATCATATTCTGCTCGCTCACACCGGCATTGATGAATCGCGCTTTCATCACGTCGCGCAGGCGCTCAAATGCGTCGAAGCCCAGGTCGCCCGTGAGGAAAATCAGCCGCGGGTCGGCCGACGACGCGGATTCAACCCATTTGACGAAATCTTTCCTCACCGTTGGTCCGCGAGTTCCATGGTTTCCCGGACCGCCTGGGCATACTGCTCGTCGCTCATCGGAAGGTAGTGCCACTCCACGGTGTCTTCCATGTACGAGACTCCGTGGCCCTTGGTCGTCTTTGCGATGATGCAACGGGGCCCCGGCTTGCCTTCGATTTTTTGGAACGCGGCATGGAGCGACTTGAACGAATTGCCGTTTTCCGCCTCGACCGTCTCGAATCCGAACGCCCTCCATTTTTCCGTGATTCGTTCGTTGTCGAGAACATCGCCGCACCGGCCGAATCCCTGGATCGAGTTGAGATCGACGATCACGACCAGGTTCGACAGCCGGTGATGCGCGGCGAACGCAGCGGCCTCCCAGGTCGATCCCTCGTTGCAGTCGCCGTCCGAGAGGACGACGTAAACGTCGAAAGCTTTTCCGGTGAATCGGTTCGAAAGCGCGAGGCCGATGCCCAAAGAGAGTCCATGTCCGAGACTTCCGGTGCCAAACGGGATCGACTCGAATATCCCGGTGCACGGGGGATGGGCTGCAAGCGAGGTGCCGTCGCGGTAAAATGATTCAAGGTCAGCCTGCTCCAACCTGCCCGATAGCTTGAGGGTCGCGTACAGCCCCGCAGCCGCATGACCTTTCGAAAGGATGATGAAGTCTTCGGGCTTGGCCCGGCCGAAACATAAATCGACGAGGATCTCCAGACAGCTCAGCGAGGAGCCGATATGGCCGGCGTTCGCCTTCTTGTACATCTCCAGCGTCTTAAGCGCGCACTTGCGCCTGGCGGCGGAAAGGCTTTTGAGGGAATGGCTTTGCGTCTTACCCATGTTGGGGTTGCGCTACCTTTGGACTAAAGCGCTGACCCGGACAATCTTGTTCGCGAGCTGGCATGCATTTTGCGGCCGCGGGAGCGAAGTTCCAATTATCGTTGGGTATAACTTGCGTCCAAAGTGAACGAACAGATGCTCGGCCGGTCTATTGCGGGAGTGAAGATGCCTTTGTTCGTTTTTTTTGGCCGCGCTGGAGTCCTGGCTGCGGTTTTGACGTTTTGCTGCATTGCCAGTGCGGCGCCGCAGGTGTCTGCCCGGGCCGCCACGCTTGAGGCGATCCGCATGCTGGAAAACCCAAGGGGTTTGGAGACTCCGGGTCCGGGCGGCGAATTAGGCGCCTATCAATTTCGCGAGGCGACGTGGCGTCAGTACACACACGCGCCGTTTGCCCAAGCGAATGACCGCCAGTTGTCGGACCGCGTGGCGGAGCAGCACTACGACTGGCTGAAGAGCCGGCTTGAGGCCCACGGCATGAAGGCCACCCCTTACACGATCGCGCTGGCTTGGAACGCGGGGATCAGCGCTGTCGTCCGTGGCCGGATGTCTCCGGCTGCGATCGACTATGCGACGCGCGCGTCCGCTCTTGCGGCGGAGTTTGAGGGCGTCGCCACCTCGCGTTAGGGCAGGAGAGTCCACTCGCTCACGCTCGCAGCCACAGGGCCCGGACCACTCGCTCACGCTCGCAGCCACAGGGCCCGGACCACTCGCTCACGCTCGCGGCCACAGGGCCCCGGACCACTCGCTCACGCTCGCAGCCACATGCGCCCCCCTAGTGGCTGCGAGCGTGAGCGAGTGGTGGTTTGCAAATCGCCTGATGTCTCCGTCTCCTTTGCGGAGTGGAGCAGCTTCCGGACATCACCCCTTTCCGCCGCCGCCTGGAGGAACTCGAGGCGCAGATGGCGGAGCCTGGGTTCTACACGAACCAGCGCCGCGGCGCCGAGGTCACGCGTGAGCGCCAGAGGCTGATCCAACTGATCCAGGGATACGAGGCGCATGAGCGGATCGCCAGCGAGGCGGCCGAGGTTTCGGCACTCGCGCGCGATTCCGCGGCGGACCCGGCGATGCGCGAGCTGGCCTCGACCGAGCTGCCCGGCTTGGAGCAGCGCCTTACGGCCGCCCGAACGGCCCTCCTCTTGGCTCTGATCCCGCCCGATCCGACCGACTCGCGCAACACGGTGCTGGAAATCCGCGCTGGCACGGGGGGCGAGGAGGCCGCGCTTTTCGCGGCTGAACTCTCTCGCGCCTACCAGAAGTACGCGGACGGCCAAGGCTGGCAGGTGCAGCCGATGAGCAGCAGCCTTTCCGAACGGGGGGGCTTCAAGGAGGTAATCTGCCTCATCACCGGCACCGATGTGTACCGCCAGCTCAAGTTTGAAAGCGGCGTGCACCGCGTGCAGCGCGTGCCGGCCACGGAGGCGAGCGGCCGCATTCATACTTCAACAGTGACCGTCGCCGTGCTGCCGGAAGCGGAGGAGGTAGACATCCGCGTTGATCCGGCCGAGCTGGAAATCACGGTCTCGCGAGCCAGCGGTCCGGGAGGGCAGGGCGTGAACACGACCGATTCCGCCGTGCAGATTCTGCACAAACCCACGGGGCTCATCGTGCTGTGCGCGGACGAGCGCTCGCAGATAAAGAACAAGGCGCGGGCCATGACCGTGCTGCGATCCCGCCTGCTCCAGCGCAAGCAGGACGATGAGCGCGCCAGGTACGCGGCCGCGCGGCGCAATCAAATCGGATCAGGCGACCGCAGCGAGCGCATCCGCACTTACAACTTTCCCCAAAACCGCGTGACGGATCACCGCATCGGGCTCACTCTGCACAATCTTCCGCAGGTGATGGAGGGCGACATCGGCGGGCTCATCGCCGCCTTGCAAAAGGCCGACGCCGAAGAGCGGCTGGCCGCGGTGAGCGCGGGCAAGGCGGGATGAGGACCGTCCTCGAGGTCATCAAGATGAGCGGGGATTTTCTGGCGTCGAAAGGCGTGGAGTCCGCGCGTTTTAACGCCGAGACCCTGGTCGGGCACGCTCTCGGACTGCCGCGGATGCAGCTTTACGTTCAATTCGAGCGGGTGTTGAGCGAGCCGGAGCTCGCCCGGATCCGCGAGCTGGTGCGCCGAAGGGGGCGTCGCGAGCCCCTCGGCTATGTCTTGGGCGAAGCTGAGTTTCATGGCGTCAGACTCAAGCTCGACCGCCGCGCGCTGGTGCCGCGTCCGGAGACGGAGCTTTTGGTCGAGACCGTGCTCG
>DAISJK010000043.1:0-6603 GCA_036821505.1 Opitutaceae bacterium | reverse complement strand
TGGTCCACTCGCTCACGCTCGCAGCCACCATCACGCTCGCAGCCACCACCAATCTAGCTTTTCTTAAAAAATGCCGCGGTCGGCTGACGCGGGCCGCGCCCGAGCCGCTTGAGGAGGGTCCAGCCCGGAGGGGCGAGTTCGATTTCGCCGGGCATCTCAAAGATGACTATCGCATCGGGCTTGGACGCGAGCGATTCGGCCAGCCGCGCGAAAAGCGGCGGCGCGATCGCCGCGATGAGTTCATATGGAGGATCGACGAAAACGAGGTCCGGCGTCTTGTCCCCGGCATCCGCCAAGGTCACTGCGTCCCCCGTCAGCACGGCCAGGCCGCCTTCGTCCCGGCCCATGCTCTTGCACACCGCGGACAGATTGCGGCGCAGGCAGGCCGCGGCTTGAGCATCCTTCTCGACGAATGTCCCGCCCCGCGCGCCGCGGCTAAGCGCTTCGAGGCCGTAGGCGCCGCTGCCGGCGAAAAGATCCAGGAACCACGCGCCCGACACCCGCCCGCCCAAGCTGGAAAAAATGGCCTGGCGCAGCTTGTCGGTCGCAGGCCGCACGCCGCGGCCCGGAGGCGCACGCAGAGGAATCCCTCGGGCCGTGCCGCCGCTTATACGCATGGCCGATCTCGATCCCTGGCGGTTTGCAATGTGCGCGAAAACGGGTTCATCGAGACTGCACGGATGACATTCCCGCCTTCCGACCACTTCAACGGGAAAACATTTTTCAATCCAACCGACGTGGGCGACCGCGGCTGGCTCGACGTCCTAAAATGGAGACTGACCAGCCGGCCCGTGCCATGGCCCCATCGAGTGCCGGTCGTCGTCGCGCCGCCGCCGGCTCCCCCGAAGGCGGAAGGAATCGCGGTCACTTGGATCGGCCACTCGACGTTTCTTTTGCAGACCGCGCGCGGCAGCTTCCTGACCGATCCGGTCTTTTCCGAACGGGCGGGGCCGTTTCCCGGGGTCGGTCCCCTCCGGGCAATTGCGCCGGGAATCGCGTTCGACGATCTGCCGCCGATCGAAGCGGTGCTGCTGAGCCACGATCACTACGACCACTGCGATCTTCCGACCCTGCGCCGGCTGGCGCGCCGGTTCTCTCCGGTCGTGGTTGCTCCGCTGGGATACCGCTCGCTTCTGGCCTCGGCGGGATGCAACTCGGTGCTGGAGCGGGACTGGTGGCAGGAAGCGACGCTGCCTGGCGGAGCAAGCGTGACGATCGTGCCCGCGCAACATTGGTGCCGGAGGCGGCCGTGGGGGATGAACGTGCGCCTTTGGGGCGGGTTCATGCTGCGGGCGGGCGGCAGGCTGCTCTATTTTGCGGGCGACACGGGATACCGCCGCGCATTGTTCAAGGAAATCGGGCAGCGCTGCGGCGCGCCGGACGTCGCCTTGCTTCCCATCGGGGCCTACGAGCCGAGGTGGTTCATGGCCGATGCTCACATGAACCCGGATGAGGCTGTTCAGGCGCATGGCGACGTGGGCGCGCGTCGCAGCGTGGGAATGCATTGGGGCACTTTTTGCCTGACCGACGAAGGCCGCGAAGAGCCGGTGCAAAGGCTGGCGGAGGCGCGGGCACGGGTCGGGCTGCGGTCCGACGAATTTGGGACCTTGGCGCCAGGCGCCAGTCTCATGTTTTGATGCGGGTCGGAAATCTACATAAAGATTGGCTTCGGAAGCGCTTGCGCAGAGAGTCGGCCACCGCGCCAATGACCGCAGTCCGCCTAGTCGCATTGACCGGCCTCTGGGCCGGGATTCTTCTCCTGAACGGGCGGGCGGGGGAGATCAACGCCTGGCCCTTCTGGGTCGGACAGACCGGACCGGACGGACACGTGGTGTCGTGGAATGCGCTCGGGCCGCTTTTTTTCGAACATCCCGACCCGACGGGCGGGCGCAGCTCGGGTTTCCGGCCTTTCTACACGCAGCGCGCGGCTCCGGACGGAAGCCTGAAGGAGGCGACTTTTCTCTATCCGATCTTTACCTATCGAAGCTACGGCAACGAGTCCTTTTGGACCGTTTTCGATCTGATCAATCACTATGGGCGCAAGGACGGCGCGCCGCCGGGTCCGACGGACAGCGCGCGCGTCGAGGAAGTGTGGCCGTTCTATTTTTCGCGGGACACCGGCGATCCGGCCACTTCCTACCGCGCGCTTTTTCCGATCGCCGGCACGGTCCGGGAGCGGTTCTGGTCCGATCGCCTGCAATGGGTGATTTTCCCGCTCTATCTTCAGCGCGAGAGCAAGGCGGTCGTCACGACCTACACGCCATGGCCGTTCATCAGGTTCATAAATGGCGCGGCTTCGGGATTCGCCCTCTGGCCGCTTTATGGATCGAAAACAGGGCCCGGCGCCAACCGGAGCGTATTCTATCTCTGGCCGCTCGGCTGGGACCGCACGGTGGATCCGGGGCCGGACGCTCCGCCGGGCGCTTCTCCGAAGCGGCAAGTAGGTTTTCTTCCATTCTTCAGCGCCGAGCACGGCGGGGGCGTCGACGACGTGAATTATCTCTGGCCCTTTTTCGGTTATACGGACCGCACCGTCCCGAACCGCTACCACGAGACGCGCTACCTCTGGCCGTTCTTCGTGCAGGGCCAGGGAGACGACCGCATGCGCAACCGATGGGGGCCTTTTTACACCCACTCGGTGCTCAAGGGCTACGACAAGACCTGGGTCTTGTGGCCGATCTGGCGCCAGGCGCGATGGAGCGATGATGGCAAGATCGAGCAGACCAAGACGCAGTTTTGCTATGTGCTCTACTGGTCGCTCGTCCAGCGCAGCGTCTCGCGTCCCGCGGTCGCTCCGGCCATGCGCACCCATCTTTGGCCCTTGATCAGCATTTGGGACAACGGCGCCGGGCGCAGGCAATGGCAGTTCCTGAGTCCCTTCGACGTATTCTTTCCGACGGGCGACGAGGTGCGCGAATCGTGGACGCCTCTCTTCGCGCTGGCCCGCTACGATCGCCGCGGGCCGGACGACGTGCGCGGCTCGCTCCTGTGGGGGGCGGTCAGTTGGGAACGGCGGCCGGGCGACCGGCGCACCGAAGTTCATCTCGGGCCGTTGAAACTGGAGTTTTCGGCGAAGGCCCCTAGCGTCTCCCTGGCACGCCGGAATCCATGAATCAAATCAAAGCCGTGTTCGAGGAAATTGGCAGCACGCTGCAGCTCATGGTGCGCGCGTTGTCCTACATCGGCACGCTTCCGCGCCAGACCGCCCGCTTCATCGAGCAATGCTACATGATAGGATACACCACGCTGCCGATCGTGGCCATTCTCTGCTTCTTCATCGGCAGCGTGCTGGCCCTTCAGTCGGGCTATTCGATGGAGAACTACGGCACCCAGCAGTTCATTGGCACGCTTGTGGGCCTGTCGATGGCGCGCGAACTCGGACCCATGATGGTGGCCATCCTGCTGGCCGGGAGGGTGGGCTCGGCGATCGCGGCCGAGCTCGCTTCGATGAAGGTGTATCAGGAAGTGGACGCGCTCGAGACGATGAATATTCCGCCGGCGCGGATGCTGGTGATGCCGAGACTCGCGGCCGTGCTCGTGATGATGCCGGTGCTGACCATCATCGCCAATCTCGTCGGCTGGTTTGGCGGGGCGATCATATGCAAGTACGTCGGATTCATCGGAATCGAGCCCGCGTCCTATTTCGCCACGCTGACCCGGTACGTGGAGTTCAAGGATGTGATGAACGGCCTGATCAAAGCGGAGGTGTTCGGATTCGTCGTCATCCTGGTTTGCTGCAACATCGGCCTGAGCACCCGCGGCGGCCCGCGCGAGATCGGCGCGGCGGTGACCCGGGCGGTCGTCGTATCGCTCATCCTCATCCTCACGTTGGATTTCTTCCTGACGAAGACCCTGCTCAACGACTCCTGACCATGGCGATCTGCGCTCCGAATACCCAGCCTGTAACCGCCGCCGCCGCTGCCGCGGTCGGCGTATCGATCGAGGATCTTTCGAAGGATTTCGGCTCCCTCAAGGTGCTGAAAAAGGTGACCTTCTCCGTCGCCGCGGGCGAAATCTTCGTCCTGATGGGGCCGAGCGGCTCGGGAAAAAGCGTCCTCCTGCGCCACGTGGTCGGGCTCGAAGAGCCGACCTCGGGCCGGGTGACGATCGACGGGCACGACCCCATGGCCCGCGAGACCCGCGACCACGTGCGCATGGCGCTCGTTTTCCAGGCGGGGGCGCTTTTCAATTCGCTCAGCGTCTACGACAACCTGGCGCTCTATCCGCGCGAGCACCGCGTCGGCAGCGAGCACGACATCCGCGAGAAGGTGATGCGCGCGCTGCAGATTCTTTCGCTCGAGCATACCGAGGGGAAGGCGCCCTCCGAGCTTTCGGGCGGAATGAAGAAGCGCGTGGCGATCGCCCGCGCGCTGGTCATGGAGCCGCAACTGCTCCTCTACGACGAGCCCACGAGCGAGCTGGATCCCGTGATGAGCGCGACAATCAGCGAGATCATCGGCTCGCTGCGGGAGCAGTACAAGGTCACGACGATCGTCGTTTCCCACGACCGCGAGCTTGCGCTCGGCATTTCCGACCGCGTCGGCATCCTCATGGGCGGCGAGCTCATCCACGTGGGCCCGACATCCGACCTGAAGCAGTCGAAAGACCCGCGCATCGTTGAATTCCTCAATCCCAAGATCGACGTCCACCATCCTCGTTTCAAGGAGCTCGAAACCTGAAGCCGCCCGCCTCTAAACTGGAGAACACCACCATGAACAATCTGCAGCAATCCGCCCGGGTAGGGCTATTCTTCGTCTTCGGAGTCGCCCTCGTCTGGGTGGCCTTCGAAACGCTCAGCGGAAGCAATTCCCTGAGCAAAAACGGCTACGACTTGATCGCAGGATTCGAGAACCTGAAGGAGCTCAAGTTTGGCGACGAGGTGCGGGTCGCCGGGGTGAAGGTGGGCTCGGTGGCGAGCACCCGCCTGGACGGCCGCCGCGCCGTGGCCGTGCTGCGCATCGACCATGGCATCACAATCTCGGGCGATGCCACCGCGTCGATCGCGATGTCGGGGCTGATCGGCACCAACTTTGTCGCCATCGACCTCGGTTCCCCA
Organism: Opitutaceae bacterium; assembly: GCA_036821505.1. GTDB lineage: Bacteria > Verrucomicrobiota > Verrucomicrobiia > Opitutales > Opitutaceae > Palsa-1447. The sequence goes on along the minus strand of DAISJK010000043.1, from coordinate 1,547 downwards.
GGGGTGGCGCCGCTGGCCCCCGGAGCCGAGATCCACACCGTGGAGGCGCCCGACATCAACACGATCATGTCGGACCTCGGCGATCTCGGCAAGAAGCTCGACAGCGCGCTGTCCACGATAAGCAGCGCGTTCAACGGCAACGGCTCCGCCGGCGGTCTCTTTCAAAAGCTCGACAAACTGGTGAGCGACAACAGCGAGAAGATCACGACGACCATGGCCAACCTCCAGGACATCACGAACAAGATCAACAACGGCCAGGGGACGCTGGGCAAGCTGGTCAACGATCCGCAGCTTCACGACGAGCTGGTCTCGGGCGTGAACGATCTGAAGGCGCTCGTGGCGAACGCGCAGAACATTGTCGACCAGATCAAGGCCGGCAAGGGCTCGCTCGGCGTCCTGATCTACGACCCGCAGGCGGCCGCAAATCTTCAGGCTTCGATTCAGAACATCCGCGACGTCTCCGACAAGCTTGCCCGCGGCGAGGGCACGCTGGGCAAGCTGATCAACGATCCGACTCTCTACGACACCGCCCAGAGCACGCTCAAGAAGGCGGATCGCGCCATCGACAGCCTCAACGACTCCGGCCCGATAACGGCGGTCGGCATCGTGGCCAACGAGCTGTTTTGAGCGGAGACGGAACCTGGCGATGATGCTTCTTTGCGTCCTTTTGCCGGCGGCCGTGCTGGCTCCGATGGAGAAGGCGGCCGACTGGCAATTGGCCAATCCCGCCCGCGCGTCCGTTCCCGACTGGGTTCAAGGCGCTTTCTATACCGGCCTCTCCGCCCTGGACGGGCTCGAGCCGAATGGGCGGTTCCACGCCGCGCTGCTGAAAATCGGCGAGGGCCGCGATTGGAAGCCCGGCCTCCGCCTCTACCATGCGGACGACCTCTGCGTCGGCCAGATGTATCTCGAAATGTACCTTCGGGACCGCGATCCGCGGATGCTCGCGGACGTGCGGGAGCGGTGCGATTACATCCTCGCCCATCCGAGGGGCGGCAGCCTGGAGCTGACGGCCGAGGAAAAGAAAAATGGGTATAACTGGTCCTGGTGCGATTCCCTGTTTATGGCGCCTCCGGTCTGGGTTCGTTTGTATGCGGCGACCGGCGACCGCGCCTACCTCGGCTACGCGGTGGAGCATTGGTGGAAGACCTCGGATTTTCTCTACGATCCGTCGGAGCATCTCTATTTTCGCGACAGCACTTTCTTCCAAAAGCGGGAAAATAACGGAAAGAAGGTCTTCTGGAGCCGTGGCAACGGCTGGGTGATCGCGGGACTGGCCCGCGTGCTCGAGTACCTGCCGGCGGACGATCCCTCCCGCCCGCGTTTCGAGCGGCAATTCCGTGAAATGGCCGCGCGGATTGTCGAACTTCAGCAGCCGGACGGGTTCTGGCGCTCCAGCTTGCTTGATCCGGAGAGGTTCCCTTCAAAGGAGACGAGCGGCACGGGATTTTTCTGTTTTGCCCTCGCCTGGGGGATAAATCACGGCCTGCTCGACCGCTCCGCCTACGAGCCCGCCGTGCTCAAGGCATGGGCGGCATTGACGGGCT
>DAISJK010000042.1:0-6605 GCA_036821505.1 Opitutaceae bacterium | reverse complement strand
AGGCCTACCGCCGCCTGTACGCGCACGAGATCCTGCCGTGGAAGGCGGCGGAATTTCTGATCTTTTCCGACTCATTTCCGCGCTCGCTGCATTATTGCGTGGCGCAAATCAACGTCTACCTGCGCCGGATCCTGGGCGAGACCGGCGCGCGCCCCCGCAGCAAGGCCGCGCGGCTCGCGCGCCGGCTTCTGACCGACCTGCGGTCGCTCACAATCGAGAAGGTGCTGGACCGCGGCCTTCACGAATTCCTGGTCAAGGCGCAAAAATCCCTTGACCGCATCGCCGGCGAGGTGGTTCAGAAAACGATGCTCAATCCCCCAAAATGGGGCGAGGACCAGCAGCAGCAGTGACTGCGCGCCGCCCTCCTCCCGGCATGCTCCTCCAACTCCTCCACCGCACGACCTTCGTCTACGACGGCCAGGCGCGCGACAGCTTCAACGAAGTGCGTCTGCGTCCGGTCGATGACGCCAATCAGTCCTGCCGCCATTTCGTCCTGCGCACCGATCCCATCGCCGTCCTGCGCGACTACCGTGATTTTTACGGCAACACCGTCCACTATTTCGACATAACCGACGGCCACGAGCGCCTGGTGGTGGAAGCCGAGTCGCAGGTCGAGACCGCTCCGGGCGGCGAGTCGCAGCCGATTCCCGCGGTGCCGGCCGAGGCGCTGACCTCTTTTTCCGAGCGGGAACTTCTGGCCGAATTTTTCGGCGATTCGCACTATGTGCCGCTCGACGCCTCCATTTGGCGGGAAACCCAGGATGCTTTCGGCGGCATGCGCACCGATCTATGGGGCGATGTCCGCCGTCTCGGGCAGCACATCCACCAAACTTTCGCCTACCGCCCCAATTCCACGGCGGTGAACACGCACGCGGCCGACGCGCTCAAAATAAAGGCCGGCGTCTGCCAGGATTTCGCCCACGTGATGCTGGGGCTTTGCCGCAGCGCCGGCATGCCCGCGCGCTACGTCAGCGGCTATTTCCTGAACCCGCACCGAATGTCCGGAGAAGTGGAGGCGTCGCACGCCTGGGTGGAAGCCTTCATCCCGAGCCACGGTTGGGCCGGATACGACCCCACCCACGGCCGGCCTGCCGACGAACGCTACGTCAAGGCCGCTGTGGGCCGCGACTATGCCGACATTCGTCCGATCAGCGGGAGTTACCGGGGTTCTCCGACCAAGGAGCTACAAGTCATAGTCCAAGTGCAAGAAGCAGCGGCCGAGTCAGACCGGACACGGACGGGCGGGCCGCCCGTCCCTACCCTGGGATGATTTTTCAGTACCCGGTGTCCCTTTGAATGGACACCACCCTGCCGTTTCGGAATTCGACCCGGAAGCGGTCAAATGCCTGCACCGGAGTATCCCAATACGGACCCGGTCCCGGCCCCCACCAGCCTCCGCCGCCCCACCAGGCGCGCCGGCGATAGCCATCGCCCGCCCAGAGGTAGACGCCGTTGTAATAAGCGTACTCGCCATAGTGCCAGATCTGAACGTCGCCGCTCGCATCTGTGCGCACGACGACGCGGTCCGGATCGCCCAGAGCGATCTTCACCGTCGTCATGTCGAATCCCAGACCCACCTGCCCCGCCCGCACCAGCGCCTGCTGCTGAGGGGTGAGTTGGGCGAATGTGTCGGGGTATTGGTTGATCCGGGAATCGATCGTCGAGCATCCCGCGAGCCACACCGCGCCAAGCACGGCGGCGACCAGTGCAAATTTTGAGGTTTTCATGGCAATCCGATCGTCTTCGGGAAATTTCGACACCGGCGCGCAAGAGTCGGTTCCAACAACTTCGGCATGCGCGCCTTCCGGCTCTGTATCCATAAAGCTTTTGTTATCAAGGGATTGATTGATTACATCGAGCTTGCGTTACATTCTCACGCGCATTCCATTGTCCGCTCTCCGTCTCATGCAGACATTCACCATCGCAATCGGCTCCGATCACGCCGGCTTTCAATACAAAGAGGCCATCAAGGCCGCGCTGCTGGCCGAGGGACATACGGTGCGCGATTTCGGCACGTATTCGGAAACACCCCCGTCCGACTATCCTGATTTTATCAGGCCGGTCGCCGAAGCGGTGGCGCGCGGCGAATTTCAACGCGGCATCGTGCTGGGCGGTTCCGGCAACGGCGAGGCGATCGTGGCCAATCGGGTCAAAGGCGTGCGCTGCGGGCTGTGCTGGAATCTACAAACCGCGATTTGGAGCCGGGCTCACAACGACGCCAACTGTCTGTCCATCGGTTGCCGCACGGTCAGCCAGGAAGAGGCGCTCAAGATCGTCCAAGTATGGTTCACCACCGCCTTCGAAGGCGGCCGCCATATAGCCCGGATCCGCAAGATCGACGGCGTATAGAGGCTATCCTAACAGCCAGCGCGGACTTGCTCCAACCGCGCCGGCCGCTCAGTTTTAGGGGCTTGGATAACGCATTCCCTCCCCAGCCCGCGTTCATGGGCGTGCGCAATCTGCGCGCCGCGGAACTCGAAACCCACCCGGCCGAGACCCTCGCGCGAATCTACGCGTGGATGTGCCTCGCGCGCACGGCCGACAACCGCATCCTCGAACTCTTCCGCCAAGGCCTGATCAAGGGCACTGTCACGGGCGGGCAAGGCAACGAGGGCTTGATCGTGCCGCTCGCGCTCCTGGCCGACAAAGCGATCGATGTCGTCTCCTTCACCCACCGCGGTTTCGGGGGGCACCTGATCTGGGGCGAACACCTGTGCAGGCACCTCAACCAATATTTCGCCAACGCCGACAGCCCGACCAAGGCGCGCGAGGGCAATATCCACCACGGCGACCCGTCGAATCGTTCGCTGCCGATGATCAGCCACCTTGGAATCATGGGCGGCCCCGTGCTCGGCACGACCGATTCGCAGCGCCGCCGCGGCAAGCCGGCGGTCGGCTACTTTTTTTTCGGCGACGGTTCCTCGAGCACGGGCGACGTTCACGAAGCGATGAACCTGGCCTCCCTGCTTTCGATTCCCATCCTGTTCGTGATCGAAAACAACCGCTACGCGTATTCGACGCCCCTTGAGGAGCAATACGCGCGCGGCGCCGAGCTGTGGAAGCGGGCTGCGGGCTACGGCATGGAAGGAATGGCCCTGGATGCGACCGATGTCGAAACCTGGACGCCCGCGCTTGCGGCCGCGATCGACAAGGTTCGCTCGACCGGACGGCCCATGCTGATCGAGGCTGACACCCTGCGCTTGCGCGGACACGCCGCCTACGACACCTGCAACTACCTGAAGCCGGGGGAAAACGACGCATTTCTCGCCCGCGATCCTGTGCCGAGGCTGCGCGCCCGCGTGGTTGCGCTGGTGGGCGCCGGACGGATCGAGGCGATGGAGAGCGAAATCGCCGCTTTCGTCGAAAGCTGCATCAAAGTTTGCATGGGGGTGCCCCGGCCGAATCCGGAGGGAATGGAATCCGAGGTTTTTGCCCCAGCCAGCCCGCCCATGCCCTGGATCCCGCGGCTTGACTCCGACGCGGCGGCGGCGGCCCGAAAGGAGCCGCAACCGCCGTCCGAGCCTCTGACCTTCGCCCAGGCCCTGAACCGCGGCCTGCGCAAGATTCTCACCGAGCGCCAGGAGTCGCTCGTTCTCGGGCAGGACATCGCCACCTACGGCGGCGCATTCAAGGTGACCGAAGGCCTGCTGGACGATTTCGGCCGGCCGCGCGTGCTCAATACTCCGCTGGCCGAGAGCGTCTGCACGGGTTATGCCATCGGCCTCGCCTTGGGCGGACACCGGCCGATCGAGGAATTTCAATTCGCGGATTTCTCAACCGAGGCGGCGACCCAGATCGTCCTCAACGCCGCCACCATGCGCTTCCGCTCCGGCGCCGCCTGTCCCCTGGTGCTCCGTCTGCCGTGCGGCGCGGTCGGCCTCGGATCGTTCCACTCGCAGGAGCTCGAATCGTTTTTTTTGTGCATGCCCGGTCTCAAGGCTCTCTATCCGAGCAACCCGCAGGATGCGTTCAACGCGCTGCTCGCGGCCTACGAGGACGACAACCCGGTGCTGCTCTTCGAGCATAAGGGCCTTTATCGCCGCGGAAAACAGGCGATCGCCTGGGATCCGAACTACCGCGAGGTTTGGCAGCCCCGCCGGGTGCGTTCGGGAAACTTTGCCACGCTCGTAACCTACGGCGAGATGGTGCACGTCGCGTCGGAAGCGTGCGACTACCTCGCCGGCGAATACGACGCCGGGATCGATCTTTTCGACCTGCGCGGCCTGGCGCCTCTCCGGTTGGAAGCGATCGAAGAGTCCCTGGCCCGGACCCGCCGCCTGATCGTCCTGCACGAGGGTCGCCGCAGCCACGGTTTCGGCGCCGAGTTGGTCGCGCGCCTGGTGGAAAAGCATTTCGCCGAACTCCGCGCCGCGCCCCTGCGAATCGCCGCGCTCGACGTGCCTGTGCCTTTTGCTTCCGAGCTTGAGGCGGCATTCCGGCCGAGCCTCGACCGCGTGATCGAGCGGATCGCGGATTGGGCAAAATTCTGACGATGCCGAAACCGCGCATTCCCCATTCCCGCTGGGCCGCGGCGCGCCTGTTCGCCATGGACGTGGACGGCATCCTGACCGACGGCACCGTGCTGGTCTCGTCCGACGGCACCGAGGCCAAGCGGTTTTCCATCCTCGATGGGCTCGGATTGGTCCGCCTCGGCGCAACCGGGCTTCCGCTCGCCTGGATTTCCGGCCGGTTGTCCGGCGCCACCACGGTTCGCGCCTCGGAACTCAAGATCCCCCATGTGATCCAGGGTCGAAAGGACAAACTGGCCGCTCTCTCCGAGCTGGCAAAAAAGCTCCGCCTTTCGCTCGATCAATGCATCTACATGGGCGACGACGTGATCGACGCTCCGGCCCTGCGCGCCGCGGGGATCGGCGTGACCGTCCCCCGCGCCATGCCCGAGGCCCTGGCCGCGGCGGATTACGTGACCCAGCGCCGGGCCGGCCGCGGAGCCGTGCGCGAAGTCTGCGACTTTCTCCTGGCGGCGCGGTCTCTGAAATCGTGATGAGGTGGTTCCTGCTCATGGGCCTAGCGGCCTATCCGTTGGGGTTGCGCGCCGCCGACTCGCCGCAGGCAGCCGCCGCGGCCCCCGCCGGCGCCTACAACTGGACGCAGCCGCTTTTCACTCCCGAGGGCCATCTTTCCATGCGCCTCGCGGGATCGGAAGCGCGGCCCGTCGGAGCCGACCGCATCGATCTGACCGATGTGAACGTGACCGTGTTTTCGGGCACGGCCACGCCCATCGTCGAAACCATCCTGCTCAGCCCCGCCGCCAGCTATTTCCCCAGGGATAAGCGGGTGAGCGGAACCAGCGGCGTGCGCGTGATTCGTTTTCAGGACAACCGCGAGATCTACGAGATCACCGGCGAGGACTGGACCTATGAGGAAGCCGGGAAAAGAGTTTCCATACACAAGAACGTGCATGTAGTGTATTCGGCGCCGTTGAACGGCCTCGCGCCATGACCCAGCCGCTGCGCGCCATCCTCTTAAGCCTGATCGTCCCCCTGGCCGCGCTCCACGCGGCCGAAAACGCCTCGATGACCGACATCGTCAGCGATGAAGGCGTGTCGAGCACCGTGGGCGACGAAACGACCTCGATTCTCACCGGTCACGTGGTGCTCACGGGCAACAACATCCGGATCGATTGCGACTACCTCAAGGCGATCTCGGCTTCCGCCGGCGCGGGCTCCGCGCAGGGAGCCGGACAGCACTACAAATACGTTCTCGCGACCGGGCATGTCCGGATCGTCGAGGGCGACGTGGAGGCAACCTGCGGGCGGGCCGAATTCCTGCCCGACTTGGAACAGCTCACCATGCGGGAACACCCGATCATCAAGGATCGGGCGCGGCAGACCGTGGCCACGGGCGAACCCGTGATCCTGATCGGCCACGGCAAGGATTACACCGTCAGCGGGAAAAATGTCCATATGACCGGGCTGGCGCCGATCAATGCGTTTGTCCCGACGCCAGCGCCCGCGCCGGCCGCCAAGCAATGACCGCTCCGTTGCCATCCGTGGAAAATTCCCCTTCCGCCGCAACCCGGCCAGCCATCGTTACCGAGAGCCTGGTCAAGGCCTACGGCGCGCGCAACGTGGTGGATGGCGTCAATCTGCGGATCGAGGCCGGCGAAGTGGTCGGTCTCCTGGGGCCGAATGGCGCAGGCAAGACTACAACTTTTTATATGATGGTCGGCCTCGTGCCCGCAACAGCCGGCCGCGTGCTTCTCGATGGGGCGGACATCACGCGGCTGCGCATGCATCAGAGGGCGCGCAGAGGCATCGGCTACCTGCCCCAGGAGCCGTCGGTTTTCCGCAAACTCACGGTGGAGGAGAACGTCCTGGCCATAGCCGAAGCCGTGGGCGTGCCGCGGAACGAGCGCCCCGACTGCGTGGCGCGCCATTTGGAGGAACTCGGCCTCGCGTCGCTGGCGCGGCAGAAAGCCTACACCCTCTCCGGCGGCGAGCGTCGCCGGCTCGAGATCGCGCGCGCCCTGGTTACCCAGCCCAAATTTCTCCTCATGGACGAGCCTTTCGCGGCCATCGATCCGATTTCCGTGGCTGAGGTGCAGAAAATCATCATCGAACTCAAGCGCCGCGGCATCGGCGTGG
>DAISJK010000041.1:0-6639 GCA_036821505.1 Opitutaceae bacterium | reverse complement strand
CAAAATATTTTGTGGCGGTCACCGGCGCCGGATCGAAACTCGACCAAACAGCCGTCAAGGAGGGCTGGCTGGCCCGCTTTCCGATGTGGGACTGGGTCGGAGGCCGCACCTCCGAACTCTGCGCCGTCGGCCTTCTGCCCGCCGCGTTGCAGGGCATCAAGATCGACGCGTTGCTCGCGGGCGCAGCCGCAATGGACAAAGTCACGCGCAAACCTTCGCTCAAGGACAATCCCGCCGCGCTGCTCGCGGCGATGTGGTATTTCGCCACCGGCGGACGCGGCGCCAAGGACATGGTGGTGCTCCCCTACAAAGACCGCCTGCTTCTTTTCTCGCGCTACCTGCAGCAGCTCGTGATGGAATCCCTGGGCAAGGAGCTCGACCTGCAGGGCAAGGTCGTCAACCAGGGCATCGCGGTCTACGGCAACAAAGGCTCCACCGACCAGCACGCCTATGTCCAGCAACTGCGAGAGGGCGTGAATAATTTCTTCGTCACCTTCATAGAAGTCCTGCGGGACCGGGTGGGCGCACCGTTTGAAGTCGAGCCCGGCGTGACGAGCGGCGATTACCTGCAGGGATTCCTTCTGGGAACGCGCGACGCCCTGAGCGAAAAGGACCGGTGGTCCGTCACCCTAACCGTGCCCGACGTCTCTCCGCGCACGATCGGCATGCTCATCGCCCTCTACGAGCGCGTCGTCGGGCTGTATGCCTCGCTCATCGACATCAACGCCTACCACCAGCCGGGAGTCGAAGCCGGCAAAAAGGCGGCTGGAGGGGTCATCGCGCTCCAACGCGCGCTGACCCAGGCGCTTGGCACCGCCAAAGCCGAGCATCTCACCGCCGAGGCCTGGGCGGCGCGGACCGCCGGCGACCCCGAGCTGGCTTTCAAGATTCTCGAACATCTCGCCGCCAACGGTGTCGTCAAAAAGTCCGTTCGCGCGCCCTGGTTCGAATCGACCTACGGCGTGGGTTAGCCGGCTTGTTCTTGCTTCAACTCTCTCGAATCCGCACTCTCCCGCCATGAATTTGCCTCGGAAGTCCAGCTTCGCGCTTCTCCTCGTGCTCGCCGCCGCCCTGATGGGCGGATGCTCGATGCAGGGCACGCGGGATTCTTCCGTCCCCTGGTCCCAGCCGGCTTCTTGGGAAAACCAGGTTCCGGGCATGGGAACGGGCAACGGCGGCCTGCATTAGTGACTACCGGCAGCGGCAGCGCGGTGTCCTCGCTCGTTGCGCAGCCCGGCTGCCTTTACGTCATCGCCACGCCGATCGGCAATTTGGCGGATCTGACGGACCGGGCGCGCGCGCTTTTGGGAGCCGTTGACTGCGTCGCCTGCGAGGACACACGCACCACCGGGCTTTTGATGTCCCGCCTCGGCCTGAAACGGCAGCTGATCCCCTATCATGAACATAACGAGGCGGAGGCGGCCGAGCGCCTGGCCGATACTCTGGCCGCTGGCCGCTCCGTCGCCCTGGTCAGCGACGCCGGCACGCCCGGCCTGAGCGATCCGGGCTTCCGCCTGGTGCGCGCCTGCCGGCGCAGAGGGCTGCCGGTCGTTCCGGTGCCGGGCCCGAGCGCCCTGGTGGCCGTGCTCAGCGCGAGCGGCCTGCCCACCAACGGTTTTCTTTTCGCCGGCTTCCTGCCGCCAAAATCCGCCGCGCGCACCGCCTTTTTCAAAAAGTATTTGGAATTTGAATATACCCTGGCGCTCTACGAGAGCTGCCACCGGATCGTCAAGGCGGTCGGCGACGCGGTCTCCGTACTGGGCCCCGAGCGCGTGCTCTGCGCGGCCAAGGAAGTGACCAAGCTGCACGAGACTTTTCTGGTCGGCCCGGCCGCCGAGGTTCAAAGCCGACTAGGCAGCCTGAACCTCAAGGGGGAATTCGTCCTTCTGGTCGCCCCGGCCTCCTTTCGCCTGTGAATAGCCTTTCCCCCGCGCGCGCCGCCGTCGTCGATATCGGCAGCAATTCGATCAAAATACTGGTGGCCGAGCTCGTGCCCGAAGGAGGACTGCGGGCAGTCCTGAACAAGACAATCGAGGCCCGCATCAGCGCGGGCATCAGCCGGGCGCAACCCCGCCTGGGCGAGGAAGGAATGAGCCGCGGCGTGGACGCCGTGCGGGAATTGGTCGCCGCGGCGGCGGCCCTGCGGCCGGGGGCGATCGCGCTGGTCGCGACCAGCGCCGTGCGCGACGCCGTCAATGGCGCCGAGTTTTGCGAGCGGATCCGAATGGCCGTGGGACATTCCGTGCGCATCCTTTCGGGAGACGAGGAAGCCGGCCTGATTGGACGCGGCCTGACCTGCGATCCGGCGCTGTCCGGCCAGCGCGACTTTTACGTTTTCGACCTGGGTGGCGGCAGTCTGGAATGTCTGGCTTTTCGCGACCGCAGGCCCGAGCAACGCGTCAGCCTGCCGCTTGGCTGCGTTCGCCTGACGGAAATATTCGTGGCGGATCCGTCCCAGCCTTTCGGCTCCGGCGAGGCGGCGGCCGTCGCGGCGCACGTTCACGAGGTGGTCTCCCAATCGGGATTCGCTTTTTCGCTCCCGACCGGGTGCGCCGCGGTGGGCACGGGCGGCACTCTTGCCGCCGTTCGCGGCATTCAGGCCGCGGCAGCGGGGGCGCAGCAGAGCGACCCGATCATTCTAGTCTCAAGTTTGCGCGTATTGCTCCGCGAAGTGGGCGGCATGCCCCTCGCGCCCCGCCAAGCCGTCGCCGGGCTGCCGCCTCCTCGCGCAGACGTGTTTCCGACCGCGCTTGCGACCTTCATCGCGCTGGCCGAAATCGGCAAATTTGAGGCCTTCGTCAATTCCCTATACAATTTGCGCTGGGGGCTGGCGGCAGAGCTGCTGGAAGGCATCCCCGACGCAGTCTCAAAGCCTCCATCAGTGCCTTGAAATCCGCGGGCAGCGGCGCGCGAAAATCGAGCCGCCGGCCGGTGATCGGATGTTCCAGGGCGATATGTTCCGCGTGGAGCATGACCCGCGAAACGGGCGGCTGGCCCGGCTTCGCATTCCAGCCGTAGACCGCGTCGCCCAGAAGCGGATGGCCGATAGATTTAAGATGCACCCGTATTTGATGCGTCCGCCCGGTGTGCAGCACGCATTTGAGCAGCGCCGCTTCTTTACCGAAGCGTTCGAGCACACTATAGTCGGTGCGGGCTGAGCGTCCGCCGCCGGCCTCCGACGTCACCGCCATGCGGTGGCGCTTGCGCGGATCGCGACCGATCGGCCGACGGATGGAACCGGCGGCGGCGGATGGCGCGCCGGCCGCCAGGGCAAGGTACTCCTTGATCACGGTCCGCTTCGCAAATTGAGCCGCGAGCCCGCGGTGCGCCGCATCGGTCTTCGCGGCCAGGATCACTCCCGAGGTGCCGCGGTCGAGCCGGTGAACGATGCCGGGGCGGGCAATGCCGCCGATGCCGCTCAGCTTTCCCGCGCAATGCGCCAGCAGGGCGTGCACGAGGGTGTCTTCGCCCGTGCCGGCGCCCGGATGCGTCACCATGCCCGGCGGCTTGTCCAGGGCGAGAAAGTGATCGTCCTCCCAGAGCACAGCCAGGGGAATGGGCGAGGCCCGCAATTCGGAAGGGCGCGTCTGCGGCAAACTGAATGTGACTTCCTCGCCTGCGCGCACATCGTCGTCCTGCGCGAGCGGCCGGCCGTCGCGCCGCACGAGCCCGGAAGCAAACGCGCGCTGAAAGGCCGCGCGGCTGTGCCCGGGAAAAGCCGAGGCCAGGGCTTTGTCCGCACGAACGCGCCGCGCTCCCGCCGGGACGATAAATGAACTCACCGCTTTCGTAGCAGGTAGTCGGGATTCAATTTCCGCAGCGCCGAAGGCACGAACAGGCCGTCTTTGCGGATCAGCTTGCCGTCGAACCAGATCTCCCCTCCTCCGTATTCCAGACGCTGGATGCAGACCATGTCCCAGTGCACCTGCGACTTGTTGCCGTTGCCGCATTCCGCATAGGCCTGTCCGGGCGTGAAATGGAATGAACCGGCGATCTTCTCGTCAAAGAGGATGTCGCGCATGGGTTCTTGGATGTGGGGATTGAACCCGAGAGCGAATTCCCCGATGCAGCGCGAGCCATCGTCGCTATCGAGGATTTCCCTCAGGCGGCGGGTGTTGCTCGAAGTCGCCTCCACGATCCTGCCGTGGTCGAAGCCCAGCCGAATGTCGTCGAACGAAGCGCCAAGGTAGACGGTGGGGGTGTTGAACTGAACGTAGCCCTCGACCGAATCGCGCACCGGGCAGGAAAACACCTCGCCGTCTGGAATATTGTGCCGGCCTCCGCACGCCATGGCGCCGATTCCTTTGATCGAAAAACGCAGGTCCGTGCCCGGTCCCTTGACGTGGACTCGGTCCGTCCGGCGCATGAGCTCCTCCAGGGCCTTCATCCCCGGCTGCATACGGCGGTAGTCGAGCGTGCAAACCTTGAAGAAAAAATCCTCGAAGGCCTCGGTGCTCATCGCCGCCTGCTGGGCCATCGCCGGGGTCGGCCAGCGCAGCACGACCCACCGGGTCCGGTTCACGCGATGGTCCACCACGGGCTTCATCAGGCGGCTCACCATCTGCACCTTGGCCGGGGGGACATCCGACGCCTCGAAGATGTTGTCCGAGCCGCGCACGGCGATGTAGGCCTCCATCTTGCGCATGCGCGCGAGTTCGACCTCGGCCAGCGGCTCGAACTGGGCCTCCTCCGCGCCGCGCATGAGTTCCCGCGAGACCCGTCCGCGATTGAGTTGCACGTAGGGATGGGCGCCCCGTTCGCGCGCGGCACGGATCAGCGCGACCACCATGGCGTCGGGCGCGTCGAACGCGTCGATCAGCACGCGCTGGCCCTTCTTGAGCCCGACGGAAAAACCGGTCAGCCCGCGCGCCAATTGCAGGAAACGGGGATCGATAAGCATAAGCGATAACGACTAACGGAAAGCGATAGCAGAGGCTATCCGAAAACCGCGGATTATCCGGGCTTTTCCACCCCGCTCCGGAAGCAAATCCTCCCCACCGCCTCGTCGAAATCGGCCGCGCCGCGGATGATGTCGATTTCCAGGCGCAGATAATAAACCGGCAGCACCCCGCGACCGCCCGAGGGCAGGCGCACGGCGTCCTTCTCCGTCGTCACCAGGCAATCCGCTCCCGCGGTCCGCGCCCGGCGGAAAAGTTCATCCAGATCCTCCCGCGAATAGCGGTAGTGGTCGAGGAAGCGCGCGCGGCCCATCGAGAGCGCTCCTAGTTCCTTGAGAAATTTTTCGAAACTCTCGGGCACGGCAATTCCGCTGAACGCAAAGACCCGCCGTCCCTTGAGCCAGGAAAGGGGCTCGCGCCCCGACGGGTCGCCCGGATCGGTATCCGCTCGCTGCAAATGCTGGGGGCGGTGGGCGCACTCGATCACGTCGGCCTGAGGATTGTGGCGGGCGATCAACTCCTCGAGGTCCCTATCCCTGCGCCCGTCCGACTTGGTCAGGAAGACGTAGTCCGCGCGGCTCAGGTGCTTGACCGGCTCGCGCAGGATTCCCCGGGGCAGCAGGCGGCCGTTGCCGAAAGGATTGGTCTTGTCCACCAGGAGCAGATTGAGCCGGCCCTTGAGATGGAGATATTGGAATCCGTCATCGAGCACCAGGGTGTCGCAGCCGTACCGCTTGATGGCATAGGCGCCCGCTTTGACCCGGTCCTTGTCCACCAGCACGACCACCCCCGGAAGATTGCGCGCCAGCATGTAGGGTTCGTCGCCCGCTTCCTCGCTGTCCAGGAGAACGCTCGCGCCGTCGCTGACGACCCGCGGCGGCGGTTCTTGGGTATGCGAGAGCCGGTGCCACCACTTCTTCCAGATCGGCGGAGCCTTGCTCTTGTAGCCCCGGCTGAGGATGGCGACCTTGCGGCCCCGATCGTGCAGGGCCCGGGCGAGCTTTTCAACGACCGGAGTCTTGCCGGTTCCTCCCACGGTCAGATTGCCCACCACGACCACCAGGCATCCCAGAGGCTGGTCCCGCAAGACGCGGCATCGATAGAGCCAGAGCCGCGCCTGCACCAGGCCGCTGAACATCCACGAAAGCGCACGCAACAGCGCCCCATAGGCTGCCGCCGCTCCATCCGCGCGACGCCCCAGCACCACGTCGAGCGTGTACAGTTCGAATGCTTGGAATCTTCGCTTAAACCAGGATTGGGCCATGCCGTGGGGTAAAGACGCAGGAATCAAGATTGACGGTCTGCCCGGGGTAAACTGTTTTCACTCCTTCGGAACGATCCCATGAGCTACAAACTCTTCATTCCCGGCCCCGTGGCCGTATCTGAAAACACGCTGCGGGCGATGACCCAGCCCATGATCGGCCATCGCAGCTCGGATTTCGTCGCGCTTTACCAATCGATCCAGCCCGGACTGCAGGAGCTGTTTGCGACCAAGGATCCCGTGTATCTTTCGACCAGCAGCGCCTGGGGGGTCATGGAGGGTTCGGTGCGCAATATCACCCGCAAGAAGGTGCTCAATTGCATGAACGGCGCCTTCTCCGACAAGTGGAACGACGTCGCCCAGCGCTGCGGATTGGCCGCCGGCGCCCTGCGCTTCGACTGGGGCCAGCCGGTCGACCCGGAGGCCCTTCGCCGCGAACTGGCGACCGGGGCCTACGACACCGTCACCCTCATCCATAAC
>DAISJK010000040.1:0-6690 GCA_036821505.1 Opitutaceae bacterium | reverse complement strand
TGGCCTCATGGTGACGGGCATCCGGCTCGACGCCGCTTCGCCGTAGCCGAACTCGTGAGAGTTCGGCCGAATTCTAACGAATTCGGCTACGTCATGCTAATTTGCGTAATGCAGTGTTATCGTCCGGATCCCCCAACCGAGCACGCGGGGGTCGCCGTTGATTCTGAGCTCCCTTGGCGAGCGGGCCGCCGAAAATTTCATTATGATCCGCACGACTGGTTCCCGGTTCCAGGCGGCGGCCGGCACCCGCACCGCGATGTTTTGCTCTTTCTCGCGATCGAGAACCACGCTGCCCGCGCGAATGCCATTGACCCACAACTCCATCGGCTGGGCGCGGATTTTCGGAGGCACGAGGAACGGATGCGCGCGAAACGAAACAATCACGTCCCGTTTCGCCTGCGGGCCCGAAATTTCAAACTCGGCTTCCGGCTCGGTCGTGAAAACGCCGCCGATGTCGCGATTGGGGGACGTAAAGCCGGCTAGCACGAACTGCTCAAAATTTCCCCCTTCGGCACAGTCGATGACCCCGCTGGCCGGATCGAGCCGGCCGGGTGAGAAGACGACCCGCAAATCGCCGATAAAGGGCGCCCCGGCGCCGGGCGGTGCGCGGCGCAAGAACCGCCAGATCGAAGGCGGGTGCGCCGGATCAGGAATGTAGGGCGGCTTCAGCCAGTGCGCCTCGCCGAACATGAGGCCGGTGGCTCCGATTTGTGGATCCACCTCGAAAGCGATGCCTTCTCGGTCGAGCACCAGTCCGACCGGAACGACGACCGGCCAATCGTCATGGCTGAATACGAGAATCTTGGGCGCGCCGGGCCTCGGGTCGGCGTGAAGGACCGTTCGCGCGGCCTCGAGCACCGGAATGCCGGATTCGTCGCGAGTCGGAAGGACGATTGCGAAACTGCGAGCCGCGGCGACACCCGCGCCCGCCACGAAGAAGAAGGCCATGAGGCGGGGTCGTTCGGCCGTTGCGGCGGCTGCCAGCACGAGCGGCACATAAAGCAGCGCGTAACAAAAGTAGGAATTGAATGCGAACATCGGGCCCGATTGAAGCACCGCCCAGGCAATGCAGAGCAAAACGGCCGCGATCCAAAAAAGCGCCGTGTTGCGGAGGAAGCGCCGGCCCTCGGGGCCGCCGTCGGCCGCCAGCCCGCGCCAGGCCCAGGCGACGAAGCCGAAGACGCCTATCCAAATCAGATACCAACGGGCGTGGTCCGCCAAAAAATGCACGCTCGCCGCGTCATGCTCGGGAATCAGAACGTCGTGGTCGCCCGGGTAGATGAAAAAAGTCAGAAAATAGAGGAACGCTTTCCAAAGGCTCTTGTGCTCTGAAGAGTTGCCGGTGAGCTGGTTCAGAATCAGGGCGAGATTGTCGTTGGGCCACCGCAGGGCATCTATCACGAGAGGCAGAAGAAAAATAGCGATGATCGCGCCAGCCGCGATGTGGGCTCCGCGGAACGTTCGCCACGGGGAAACCGCGGCCGGCTCCCGCCGGACTTCCAGGCACAGACACACGTACGCGAGCGAAAACAGGGCTACGACAAAGAGCGACTGGGCTACATGCCCGTGCACCAGAAACGAGCCCGCCAGCGCGGCCAGGGGCAGATAGCCGCCTCGGCCGCTTGCGACCGACACCGACGCCGCGAAAAAGCAGAAGAACGGCATTAGGAGGACGTGCGGAGGCCAGATGCTCGTGAACGCATTGTGCGCCGCGCCGAAGTGCGCGCAGGCGAGGAGCAGCGCGACGGGGATAAATAAAGGCGCCCGGAAGCGCTCGGCGAAAATTGCGAGCCCTGCGCCGAAAAAGAACGATTGCAGGAGGAGTCCGGCGAGCGAATGGGCGTTGTGTGCGGACGGAACGATTCCGAGCCAATCCCGCAGCACGCGCTCGCCCAGGGCGTAGACGTAAAAGAAAGCCGGTCCCGGATGGTAGAAAAAGTATCGCGAATAATTCCCATAGATCGCCGCCCCATGCTTCGCCTGGTGGATCTGCATCGCGTTGGCGGCGATGTCCCCCTGCTCGAGGAACGGCGTCGCGAAATAAAACCGCCAATTGATCGCCGTGATCACGACAAAGACGCCGAACGTAAGAAGAAGCGTGAGTTTCCAGAAAGAGCGGGTCATGGCTTCGTCTACCAGCTTGCGATAGCTTCCAGCCGATGGCGGTAGCGGGCGCCGATGGCCTCGGGCGCAAACGATGTCTCGACGGTCGCCCGCGCGGCCGCGCCGAGCCGGGCGCACAGGGCGCGATCCGAGGCGAGCAGCCGCATCCACTCGGCGGCGTGGTTCGCATCGGGCTCCGCCCAGGTCTGGCCCTTCGCATAGGGCCCGTGGCTGCGCTCCAAGATCACCGTCTTGGCCCGCACGGGGCAGCCGTTCGTCGCATTGAGGTACTCGGCCGTGGCCGACCAATCGGTAGCGATGACGGGTTTGCCCAGGAACATGGCTTCGGCGATGCCAAAGCCGAATCCCTCGCTGCGATGCAGGGACACGAAGCAGTCGCATGCGGCCTCCAGACGATAGACGTCTTCGTGGGTGAATGTATCGACGATCAGGGTCGTGCCGGGGAGATCCGCGACGGCGGTGCGCAGCCGAGCAAGGTCGGTTTCGTTGCCGGCGGTGTTGTGGGTCTTGATTACGAGCGCCGCTCCGCGGCTGGCCAGCCCCGATGCGCGGAATGCGTCGAGCACCGCCCCGGGATTTTTCCGGGCCGAATAGCTATTGAGGTCGTAAAGGAAAAGAAAAAGGAAAAGGTCCGGCGGAAGCCCGAAGCGCGCGCGCAGAGCCGCGGGCGGATCCGCCGGGCGCGCGAACGAAACCGAGTGGGGCATGGCCATGACGGGAACAGGCGATTTCGCGGCGATGGCGGCGCGGGCAAATTCACTCGGGCACCAGATTTCGTCGAAATACTGGAAGTGGCCCACCCAATCGTCGGGGAACTCGGGCAGCTCCCAGGCCCAGTATCCGATGTTGTATTTGTCGCGGCGCAGACTCGGATGATGATGATCCAGGTCGCGCCCGGCGGGTGGATCAAAATGGACCACGTTTACCGCGTGGGGATTATCCTCCTGGAGGCGCATGCGCAGGGTGTCATCGCCCCGCGGATTCTTGCAGGGGAGCTTGAGCTCGATCGCCGCGACCGGCAGCCCGGCGGCATCGGCCGCCCGCACCATGCATCGGGCCGACTCGCCGATGCCCATGTCGGCCGTGAGAAAGCCGGCCACATTGAGGCCCAGTCGGACGTGCCGGCGGACGAAAGCGGCGGCCAGCGGCGCGTCGCGGTGCGCGAAGTCGAAGACCGTCTCACCTTCGGCGGTTTCGATCCGCAGGAGGCGCAACTGACGATTCTTGTGCTGATGGCGAAAGCGCTGCAGCCCGTTGGCGCCGGGCCAGCCGGTCGTTATGCGTCCGAGCCAAGCCAGGAAATTAGTCGAGCCGGTTCCAAAAAGCCGCGCGCTGAGCAGCACGCCTTGCGCGGCCGCCGCAGGCTCGACGGTGAAGCGAACCTCGAAAGGTCCGGGCGCAAACTCGGTCCGGTGGGCGATCGGCCGCCCATTCACCTTGAATTCCGCCCCCAGCGGCCCGGTTTCGATTCCGCGGGCCTCCGGGTGCCGGCGAAACTCGCCGCGCAGCACCAGTTCGGTGTGCTCGGTGAAAGGCGGCAGCCGCACCGAACCCTCCTCCCGAATCCAGGCGGATTCCGGGGCGAACTCGTCGAAAAACAGGCCATGGCAATTTCCACGCCCCCGGGGAGGGGCATTGGCGGCGAGGGGCCTGCGGACGGAGGAATGCACGGGGAAAAACGGCGAGCCTATGCGCGTTGACCCGGCTTTTGAAGCTTGTTTTCGGACGCTGATTCCAGGAAGAGCGAGTGCCAGCGCGCCAGTTCGACTTCGATCGCCGCCTGCATGCCGGCAATCGCTCCTGATGGGGGGAGCCGCCTCAACCGGGCGAGGTAAGCGACTGCTTGGCGGGCGAGCGCCTGATCGGGGTAGTCGCGCGGATCGGGCGCATAGGTTTCGAGATAGTGCCGGCACCAGGCGCGCAGCCCGAGCTGCGCGAGCGTGTCCTTCCATTTCCGGGTCAAACGATAGGCATTGGCCTCGTCGCGCAACTTGCGGCCCGGCGAGGAACTCACGTGGTGGCGCACCACGCTGCGCAGGGCCACCGCGTGGATCCGGCCCGCGGCCGCGGCGCGCAGGCAGAAATCGATGTCCTCGCATCCGTTGACGTAGCCCTCGTCGAATCCGCCCACTTCATTCCACAGTTTGCGCGAAACGATCACGCAGGCGCCGGTCAGCGCGTCGACGCGGCGCACCGGCCGCAGCCAGCGTCGCCAAAGGGAGGGACGGCCGCGCTCATGCTCGGGCTTGCCCTTGAAATCGACGCCGATGCCGGCGTGGTCCACGGTTCCGGTCCGCACACTAATCTGGATGTTCCCGATCACCCCGGCCCGGTCGCCGAGTTCTTTGTGAACGCGGAGCATCGGTTCGAGCCAGCCCGGCGTCAGCACCAGATCGTTGTTGAGAAGCGCGAGAAGCTCTCCGCGGGCGAGGGCCGCGCCGCGATTATTCGCCGCGGCGTATCCGAGGTTGCGCGGATTGCGCACGGCCACGAAGGGCGGGCCCAGGGTGGCCAGCCATTCCGCCGTGCCGTCGGTGCTGCCGTCATCCACCAGGATGATTTCGTGGGTCAGCTCGGCCGGCAAAGTCGCCTGCAGGCTGGCCACCATCGCCCGGGTGAAATCGAGGCAATTGTAAAGCGGCGCCACTACACTGAGGCGCATTTTAAGTCGGTGGCTTCTCAGTCGCGAGCCGGCGCAGGTATTGGCCGTAGGCCGATTTGCCCAGGCGGGCGATGTTCGCCTCGAGCCGGGCGCGGTCGATCCAGCCCATGCGCCAGGCAATCTCTTCCGGACACGCGATCTTCAACCCCTGGCGGCTTTCGATCGCGTGCACAAATTCCGCCGCCTCGAGCAGCGAGTCCTGCGAGCCGGTGTCGAGCCAAACCGTTCCGCGTCCGAGAATCTCGGCGTGGAGGCGTCCCGCTTCGAGGTACGTCCTGTTCAGGTCCGTGATTTCCAATTCGCCGCGCGCGGAGGGCTTGAGCCGGCGCGCGAAAGGCACCGCGTCGGAATCGTAGAAATACAGCCCGGGAATGGCGTAGTCCGATTTCGGCCGGGCCGGCTTTTCCTCGAGCGAAAGCACCCGTCCGTCGGTCGCGAATTCGACCACGCCGTAGATTTCCGGATTGGCGACGTGATAGCCGAAGATGGTCGCGCCCGAAGGCCGGGAGCCTGCGCGCTCAAGCGACTTCACTAAATCCTGTCCGTGGAAAAGATTGTCGCCGAGGACCAGGGCGGAGGGCGCCCCATTCAGAAAGTCGGCCCCTATAAGGAAGGCTTGGGCCAGGCCCTCCGGGCGGGGCTGTTCGGCGTAGGACAGGCGCAGCCCGAGATCGGCTCCGTCGCCGAGCAAGCGGCGAAATAACGGCAAATCCTGCGGCGTGGAGATGACGAGGATCTCCCGTATGCCGGCGTGCATCAGCGTCGAGAGCGGGTAGTAGATCATCGGCTTGTCGTACACCGGCATGAGCTGCTTCGACACAGCGATGGTCAGCGGGTACAGCCGCGTGCCCGAGCCGCCGGCGAGGATGATTCCTTTGCGCTGCATGGTTGGGGCTAAGCTTTGCCGAGCCGCTCGCGCGCGTACCGGCTTGAGGTAATGTCATCGCACCAGGCGCGGTGCGCAAGATACCAATCCACGGTCTTGGCCAGGCCGCTCTCGAAAGTCTCGGTCGGCTTCCATCCGAGTTCCTCCCGAATCTTGCCGGCGTTGATCGCGTAGCGCCGGTCGTGGCCGGGGCGGTCGGCGACCTTTGTAATTTGATCCGAGTAGGAGCGGCCGTCCCCCCGCGGAGACTTCCGGTCGAGGAGGGAGCAGAGGAGCTTCACCACATCGATATTGAAGCGCTCGTTCAGCCCGCCGATGTTGTAAGTCTCGCCGAGCCGCCCCCGCCCGAGCACCAGCCAGACAGCGGCGGCGTGATCCTCGACGTAAAGCCAGTCGCGGACTTGCCGGCCGTCGCCGTAAACCGGCAGCGGCTTGCCGTCGAGCGCATTGAGGATGACGAGCGGGATCAGTTTTTCGGGAAAGTGATAGGGCCCGTAGTTGTTCGAGCAATTCGTGGTAAGCGTCGGCAGATTGTGGGTGTGCCGGTAGGCGCGCACGAGGTGGTCGCTGGCCGCCTTGGAAGCGGCATAGGGGCTGTTGGGCGCGTAGGGCGTTTCCTCGGTGAACGCCGGATCGTCCGGCCCGAGCGCTCCGTAAACTTCGTCCGTCGAGACATGGAGGAATCGGAAGGCCGCCTGGCGCGCCTTGGAAAGACTCCGCCAATGGAGGCGGGCGGCTTCGAGCAGGCGCAGCGTGCCGACCACATTGGTCTGGATGAAGGGCTCGGGGGAATCGATCGATCGGTCCACGTGGGACTCGGCCGCGAAATTCACAACCGCGTCTATTTTATGATCGGCCAGGAGACGGGCAACCAAGGGCTGGTCGCCGATGTCGCCGTGAGCGAAGGTGTACCTTTGATCGCCCGCGATATCGGCGAGATTGGCGGGATTGCCCGCATAGGTGAGCTTGTCGAGATTGACCAGTCGGCGCAGGGGCGAACCGGCCTCGAGCAGGCGCT
>DAISJK010000039.1:0-6717 GCA_036821505.1 Opitutaceae bacterium | reverse complement strand
GGGCATGATCGAACCGCCGGCAAGCGCGGCCACAGCCGCGGGCATCGCAGCAATCATGGCCTCGACCGGCAAACCCCACCCGATCACGCCGGTTGAGCTCGGCAGCACCTCCATCGGCGCGAGTCCGAGCCGGCGCGCGGCCTCGGCGCAGACGCGCTCGGCCGCGGCCACGCCGCCCGGAGCGCACACGTTTGAGATTTTGTTGTTCACGACCACCGCGCCCAGCCTCGGTTCCTCCAGCCGACGCCGGCCTATGACGACCGGCGCGCCGGGAAAGGCGTTGCGGGTGAAGACCGCGGCAAAATCCGGCGTGGGCCGGTCCAGCGAGATCAGGGTGAGCGTCATCTTCGCCGGCTTGGGCGCCTCGGCAGGGGTGAATTGAAATCCGGCCGCGCCCACCCTGAAACCGGCCGGAAGCGCCGCCTGCGTGGAAAGCCACGCGCGATGCGCTGCGCGATCTAAAAAGGCAGGAGTCATGTCTCGGATGCCGCCATCGATCCGATGGCAACATCCGAGACATGACCCCTTTGAACCGCCGCTGCCATGAGATTTTTATGGAAATGACCGGCGCGAATACAGTAAGCATTCAACCCCTGCCGCACATGAACGTCGAAGAGATCACCGCCAAAGCGAAAGTCCTGCTGGAGGCATTGCCCTATATCCAGGATTTTCGCGGCTCCACATTCGTCATCAAATACGGCGGAAGCTTCATGGACGATCCCGATCCGGTCGTCCGCACCCGCGTGGCCTACGACATCGCATTCCTCGCCGCGGTCGGGGTCAACGTCGTGGTGGTGCACGGCGGCGGCAAGGCGATCACGCGGGCGATGGAAGAGTCGGGCCTGACGCCGTCCTTCGTCAACGGACTGAGGGTCACGGACGAAGCCACCGTCGCGATCGTGAAAAAGACCCTCAACGAAATCGTGAACAAAGCGGTGTGCGATGCGGTGTCCGCGGCCAAGGCCCGGCCGCTCGGCCTGCCGGGCGACACCGTCCTCGTCTGCCAGAAGCTCACCCTCGACGACGACGGCAATCCGGTGGACCTGGGCTTCGTGGGCGAGGTCACCGAAGTGAAGGTCAAGCTGATCAAGAAGGAAATCGCCGAGGGATTTGTGCCGGTCATCTCGCCCGTGGCCGAGGGCTACGACGGCAAGCCTTACAACGTGAATGCGGACCTCGTGGCCGGACGCGTGGCCAGCGCCCTGCGGGCCCGCCGCCTGGTTTATTTGAGCGACGTCCCCGGGTTGCTTTCCGATCCGGCGGACCCGGCCACGCTCATTTCCACCCTCAAGATAACCCAGGTGGATGATTTGAAAAAAAAGGGCGTGATCGACAAGGGCATGCGGCCCAAGGTGGCCAGCGCGGTGCGCGCGTTGGAAGAGGGCGTGCAGCGCGTGCACTTCATCGATGGGCGGCGGCCGCACAGCCTGCTTCTCGAGATTTTCACGGACCAGGGCATCGGCACCGAAATCGTGCACTGATGAGCGACTCCTCCATCGCACGCACGAGCGCCGCCGAGCTCTACGACGCGCACGTGATGAAAAATTACGCGCGCGCCGCGATCACCCTCGTGCGCGGCCGCGGCTCACGGGTCTGGGACGATCAGGGCAACGCCTATCTTGATTTTAGCTCCGGCATCGCGGTGAGCGCGCTCGGCCATTGCCACCCTCACTGGGTCGCGGCCGTGCAGCGGCAGGCGGCCGAGCTGATCCATACGAGCAATCTTTTCCGGCATCCGAATCAGGGCGAACTCGCCCGGCGGCTCGTGTCCTACGCGGGCCCCGGCCGCGTGTTCTTCTGCAACAGCGGAGGCGAGGCCGACGAGGCGCTGATCAAGCTCGCCCGGCTCCACGGCGTGCGCAAAGGAGGGGGCGTCGAAGGCAAGTGTCATAAAATAATATGCGCCCAGCGGGCCTTCCACGGCCGCATGTTCGGCGGCATGAGCGCCACTCCGCAGGAAAAAATCCAGCGCGGGTTTCGTCCGCTGGTCCCCGGTTTCTCGTTCGGCGAGCTGAACAACCTCGAGAGCTTCGCGGAGCTGGTCGACGGCGACACGGCCGCCATTTTTGTCGAAACCATTCAGGGCGAAAGCGGAGTCTATCCCTGCACGCCGGAATTTCTTGTCGGGCTGCGCCAGCTCTGCGATCGGAACGATCTCCTGCTCATGATCGACGAAGTGCAGTGCGGCGTCGGGCGCACCGGGTCGTTTTTCGCATTCGAGCGGGCCGGCATCCGGCCGGACGCGATCGCCATGGCCAAGGGATTGGGCGGGGGCTTCCCGATCGGGGCCATTTGGGCGGCGGAGCGCGCGGCCGATTTGTTCCAACCCGGGGCGCACGGCTCGACCTTCGGCGGCACGCCGCTGGCGTGCGCGGCCGCGCTGGCGGGCCTGGACGTGATCGAAAACGAGCGGCTGCTGGCCCATGTCACCCAGGTGAGCGCGCCCTGGATCGAATCGCTCGCCGGATTGGCCGGGGATTTTCCGGCGAAGGTGCTGGGCGTGCGCGGCCGCGGCTTCCTGGTCGGAGTGCAGATGGCCTCGGACGTCGCCCCGACCGTCGCGGCGCTGCGCGAGGCCGGCCTGCTCGTCGTCCCGTCGGGCAACAACGTCATCCGCCTGGTTCCGCCGCTCACCACGGCCGCGGCCGAACTGGCCCGTTCGGTCGAGATCTTCCGTACGGTACTGAAGGGGTCGGCCTGATCTCTTCTTCCGCATGGAAAAAATTCCCTACCTCGGCCAAACGTTGACACGATGGCGGGTCGGCTCCTCGACCTTCCTGGCCCTGCCTGAAAAAGGCGCCCGCCTGATGAACTGGAGCGTCGTCCTGGGGGACGGCTCGTTGCGCGACGTGGTGCACTGGCCGGAGATTTCCTCGTTGGACGATTTTGACAGGGTGCGCGGGGGCAACCCCATCCTTTTCCCCTTCAGCGGCCGGTGCTTCGACCGGGGCGAGATCCACTTCTGGCGCGACGCGCAGGGAGTGCGCCGGCCCATGCCCATGCACGGGATCGCCCGGCAGGGCGAATTCAAGCTTGTCCGTACGGACCCAAACGGCTTTGCCGCCCAATTCATTCCGGGAGAGGAGGCGCGTGCCTGCTATCCCTACGACTATGAATTTACCGTCACCTACCGCTTTGAGCCCCTGGGCTTCGCCTGCGAACTCACCCTGTCCAACCTCGGCCGCGAGCCGCTTCCATGGAGCGCCGGCCAGCATATCTATTTTACACTGCCTTGGAACGAAGGCACGAAGCGGGGCGATTATATGATACACATTCCGGCGGCCAAACACCTGCGCCAGGACCCGGCCGGCAGGCTTGTGCCCGGTCCCGCGCTCGGCTTGCGGGAGAGCCTGTCCAATCCGGCGCTTATCGACACTTTGCACACCGCGCTGACCGGCCGGGACGTCGTCTTCGGCGAGAAGGGCCGGGCGGGAGACGTCACGGTCCGCCTCGGCGCCGCCGCGACGCCTCCGCCCGAAGCCGCGGTGGTCACATGGACCGCCGCCGAGGACTCGCCCTTCTACTGCGTCGAGCCTTGGATGGGGCCGCCCAATGCGCCGGAAACCAAGGTGGGGCTCCATTGGGTTCAGCCGAGCGAAACGGCAACGTTCTCGGCAAGCGTCTCCGTGAAGTAGCCGGATTCGTAAGAATTCGGCTACTTTCCTTTTCCAAAAAAAACGCCACTGTTGCTTATGGTCATGCCGTCCCCGCCTCTCGCCATCCTCGACCTCTTCAGCGGTCCCGAGGCGATGCTCATCCTGTTCGTCGTTCTGATCTTTTTCGGAGGGAAAAGGATGCCGGAATTCGCGAGGGGATTTGGCAAGGCCATGCGGGAATTGCGCAAGGCCGCCGGCGAGGTGGAGCGGGAGTTTAAACGAGTGATGGACGACGCCGAACGCACCAGCGGAATAGCGGAGATTATTTCCGTGCCCAAATTGATCGAGCCGCATGTCCCCCCCGCGTCCGTTTCGCCCAAGTTGCCGGAATTGCCGCCGGTCGAGCCGCCGAGCCCGCCCCAATCGCGCCCGCCGGGCCGGACTGAGGGGCTGGGCGGCGGTGAATTCGACCCTACGATCGATGTCTGAGAATCAGAACGACTTTGGCGTTTGCCGATCGGTCGCAAGCGGTTCATAATGTCATCACTATGATCGACCTAATTAAAAAATCGCTTCTGGTGGGCGCCGGGGCCGCGGCGGTCACCAAGGAAAAGATCGAGCAGGCGCTCGACCAGTTCGTCCGGGAAGGGAAAGTCACCGCAGCCGACGCGCGCATTATGGCCGACAAGATCGTCGAGCAGGGCCGCCGCGAATTCGACGAAGCGTGCACCCGTCTCGGCGGCAAGCTCAAGGACTTCACCGCCCGCGCCGAAGAATCGACCCAGGCCCGCCTCCATGACCTTGAGCAGCGCCTGAGCGCGTTGGAGAAAAAGAAAAAGACCGCCTCGCCCGCCACACGCGTCGGCGAGCCGTGAAGCCCTTCGCCGTCCTAAGCCACGCGGTCCGCGCCAAGGAAATTTTTTCGGTCCTCGCGCGCTACGGCTTCGGGGAGCTGCTCGATCAGATCGACCTGCCCCCCGGCTTCTGGCAAAGGCTGGTGCCGCAGCCGCGCGCCCACCTGAGCACCTGGGAGCGCCTGCGCCTCGCGCTTGAGGAACTGGGGCCCGCCTTCATCAAGGTCGGGCAGCTGATGAGCATGCGGCCCGACGTGCTTCCGGCGTCGCTCATCCTTGAGCTGCGAAAACTGCAAAATGACGTCCGACCGCTGCCCTTCGCCGAGATGCGCCCCGTGCTGCGCGACGAGTTCCACGCCGAGCTCGCGACGATTTTCGGCGAATTCAACGAAACGCCCGTGGCTTCCGCCTCGCTCGCCCAGGTCTATTTTGCGCGCTTGCTCGCGGATGGACGGACCGTGGCGGTCAAAGTGCAGCGTCCGAACATCGCCCGCACGATAGGAATCGATCTGGACATCGCGGCGTGGCTCGCCGGCCAGCTTCACCAACGGATGGAGACGCTGCGCCCCTATGACCTGCCCGCTATTTTGGCCGAGGTGCGGGAGGGCGTTAAGCAGGAGCTCGACTTTCTCAACGAGGCGCGGAATCAGCGCTATTTTACCACGCTCAACACCGATCCCCAGCATGTTTTCGCTCCTGCGGTGGTCGAAGAGTTCACCACCGAGCGGGTGCTGGTGATGGAGCGGATCGACGGAGCCCCGGTTGGGCGCGAGCCGCTGCCGCCCGAAATCGGGCGTTCGCTCGCCACCGCCGGCGCTCATTCCATCATCCGCCAGGCGCTCATCACGGGATTCTTCCACGCGGACCCGCATGCGGGGAATGTGCTCGTGACCCGGGACCGCCGTCTCTGCCTCCTCGATTGGGGTCTGGCGGGGCACCTCACCCGCCGCCTTCGGTACGCCCTGGCGGATTTCTGGATGGCCGCGGTGGATCAGGACGCCGAGCGCATCGTCCAAATCGCGGCCAATCTGGCTCCGACCGACGCGCGTCCGGATCTGCGGGTGATGGAAAAGGAGGTCACGCTGGCGCTGCGCGAGGAGCTCAATTTTGCCATCGGCCGGCAAAACCTCGGCCGGGCCATGCTGAAACTGCTCTATATTTTCGGCCGTCACGGAATCCCTCTTTCCCGCGACTATTCCCTGATGTCCAAGGCTGTCCTGGAAATCGAGGAGATCGGGCGCATTCTCGACCCCGAGTTCGACCTGCGAACCAGCGCAACTCCCGTGCTGCGGGAGCTGCAACGGGAACGCTCAAGCCCGCGCACGTTCATCCGCCACGCCCGCGACTTCCTGAGCGCCGGCCTGAGCGGCCTGAACGACCTGCCTTCCGCGATGAACCGCCTGGTGCGCCGGCTCGAGCACGACAACCTGACCCTCAAGCTTCAGCATCGCGGCCTCGATAATCTGGAAGACTCGATGCAGGTCTCGGCCAACCGCATCGCCCTGGGCGTAATTATCGGCTCCCTCATCATCGGCTCCTCGCTCATCGTCACGACCCACATTCCGCCCTATCTTTTCGGCTATCCCGCCCTGGGCATTGTCGGGTACCTGCTTTCGGCCGTGCTTGGCCTTTACGTCGTCTGGGACATCATCCGCCACGGGCGGCATAAGCCGTAACAGGCGCTAGTTTGCGTGGTTGGAATCTTTTTTCCGCCTAAAGTGGAAGGGTATCCGAACCCGGACCACAACGGGTTTGCCGCCGACAGTGGGGGCGTCGAAAATCCACGAATCGACGGCTTGGACCGCCGCGTAGCCGAAAAGGGGATCGCTGGCTTCAATGATCCGCGGCAATCGGGCGTGCCCCTCCTTATCGATCAGAATTTCGACGAGCGCGCTGCCATGATCAACGGCGCCTTGAATCCCCGTGGGAAAAATCCCGGGACGCCTGGACACCGGATGGAGCGGCATATCGAGGCTTCCAACAGCATGTATTATTTCTTCCGGATGACGTTTTTCCAGCCGCAAGAGACTGTCTACCTCAGGATCGGGCATGGCGTACGCATCGAAGTCTTGGTCGAAACGCACGTAAACAGGCTCCATTTTTCCCCGCGGCCCGGACGGCACAAAGCTGAATCCGTCCATGGCTGCCTCCAGCGCCAAACCGAATTCGGGTTTGGTTGCCTTGAGAATTTCGACCCTGATGACGGTTCCGCTTGGATCCACGAGAGCTCGTGCTTCGGCGTGTCCCGTCACGCCGTCTCGGCGCAT
>DAISJK010000038.1:0-6763 GCA_036821505.1 Opitutaceae bacterium | reverse complement strand
TAGCCAGGCCCGTGCCGGGGTTGAGCCAGTAGGTATGCCATTTCGGTTGATGCACCAAGTGCAGCGCGACCGTGAATGAGCGGCCCGGCTGGATGGATGCGTTAGCCGCAACCAGCAAAACCTTGACCTGCGCTTTCGCCAATGGGGCGGCGAACGCGAAGGAAAGGGCAAGCAGCGGAAAGCAGAGTGAACGTTTCATTGCGGCGGTTCGGCATCCAAGGGTTCGGTCGGAGAGGCGCCGGCGGCGATCCATCTTTCTAACAGCTTCACGTCATCGGGCGAGAGCAGGTTTTTGCCGTTATTCGGCATGAAGTCGTCGTCGTCCTGCGGCAGGGTGACGCGGCGGACAAGGTCGCTCTTGCTCGGATACCAGGGAACCACCACCGCGCCGTCCTCTCCGCCTTTCATGAGGTGCGCGTAGGAATCGAGCAACAGGCCACCCTTAATTTTTTTCGGATTGTGGCAGGAGATGCAGCTTCTGTTGATGATAGGGACGACGCGCGCTCCAAATAACGAACCGGCGCCGACGGCCTCCTCCACTGTGATCGGCGGAGCCTTCACCGGCGGCGGAGGCAGGTGAAGCCAGGAGCGCAGGCGCCTCGGCATGTACTCGGTCAGAAAATTCTCGCCGTGGGTGATCTTGCCGCCCTGGTCGCTGGTCCACACCATGAGACCGACCGCGATAAAAAGAAGGGGAAGATAAAAGAAAATGAATCCTCCCTCGTGCTTCACGACGCGCGAGCGCAGCGCGGCGGCAACCAGGCAAAGCCCTGCCAGCGCCACTCCGCCCCAAAGATGGCGCGTGACCAGGGGGCCGCTGTAGCCGCCGCTGTAGGCGAGAAGCCAGCCGTCGAGCGCCGAGACGAGGGCTCCGGCGGCCGCGATTCCGAGCACGAATCCCGCCGCGGCGCGCAGGTGAGCCCAGCGGCGGAAACAACCCGCAATTTCCATCAGCGGCACCAAAGCCAGGAGCGCAATCGGAATATGTACCAGCGCGGGATGAAAGCGCCCTAGAAACTGTGTGAAAGCGCCGTGCTCGCGTCCGTCGGGCAGCAGGCGCAAAGGAATGGCCAGCAGAAGCAGTACGATGCCGAAGCCGAGCCAGGCGGGCCGCCTGCGGACAGGATGCGGATCGGGCGGCGCGGCCATGAGGATCGCTCGGCGCCCGAACGGACTCAGGCCTCGTAGGGCGGAAGCACCTTGTCCACCCGCACTCTCTCAAGGCGGGCGAAAACAGGCACCCCGCTGTCGTAAGGCAGCGTCACCTCGCCCTGGATGAGGGGCTGGGCGTACCGCAGGAATTGGAAATTCATGCTGACGTTGTCTTCGTTGATCCACTCGCGCGGAAGTTTCTTCACCGCGTTGGAGACATCGCTGAGCGGGGCGAGCCCGGTCTCGCAAACGTAATGGTCGCCTTCCCCGCGGATGAGCGTCACCATCTTGTCGGTCTCGCCGTTTACGGCGGCGCGCACGGCCGCCTGACCCGCGGCGAAAGCCTCGTCCACGTCGGTTTTCGAGGCGCAGTGGGCGGCGGCGCGCTGGATGAGGCCTGGCCGGGCCACGCGCACTTTTATACCGGGGATGCTGCCTTCGATGATCTCCGCCAGCGCTTCGCCGGCGCCGCCAAGCTTGGCGTGGCCGAATGCGTCGGTGGCGGCGTCGGCCGCCATGTAATTGCCATTGGCGTCCACCAGGCCCTCGGCCACCACGATCAGGCAGTATTTCTCGCGCTTGAGCACGCGGCGGACGTCCTCGAGGACCTTTTCCTGGTTAAATGGAATTTCGGGCAGAAGGATGATGTGCGGCGGGTCGTGCGGATGATCGCGGCGCTTGGCCAGGGAGGCCCCGGCGGCGATCCAGCCGGCGCTGCGGCCCATGGCCTCGACGATCGAGACCAAGTCGCCCTGTCCCATCGCCTCATGATCGCAGGCGATTTCACGAATCGTGGTGGAGAGGTATTTGATCGCGCTGCCGTAGCCCGGGCAGTGGTCGGTCGCCGGCAGGTCGTTGTCGATCGTCTTGGGCACGCCGATCACGCGCAGCTCATAGCCCTGCTGCTGGGCCAGCTTGGAAATTTTGTCCGCCGTATCCTGGGAGTCGTTTCCCCCGATGTAGAAGAAATAACGGATATTGTGGGCCTTGAACACTTCCAGCACCCGCTCGAAATCCTGGGCCTTCTTAAGCTTGTAGCGGCAGGTCCCAAGGGCGGCTCCTGGCGTGTGGCGCAGGGCGCGGATTTGCTGCTGGGACTCGCCCGCGAGGTCGATCAGATCCTCCTGGAGGAGGCCGAGGACGCCGTTGAGCGCGCCGTAGATCTCCTCGATGCACGGATGATTGAGCGCCTCCCCGATGATGCCAGCGACGCTGGAATTGATGACGGATGTGGGGCCGCCGGATTGGCCCACTAGAACATTGCCTACGAGTTCAGCCATGGAGAGGAGGGATCAGAAAAGATTCGGAAAAAAGGGAAGGTTGAACAAAGCGGGTCGTTCCCAGGGCTGGCAATTGGAAAATTAGATAATGGTGCAGATTGGCTATGGGTGGAGCGCGTTGTCCCCAACGCGCTTGAGCAACCCCTACTGAAAATGAGCCCGACCCCTTACAGCAGCGGTGCGGGCTGGTACTCGGCCGCGCCCTTGAAGCGCTTGCCGACGCGCTTGGCCTCGCTCGCGAAAACGTCCACCTGATGGGGTGCGGCGCCGACGAAGCGGGTGCTCTCCGAAAGGATGGAGAGGAGCGCTTTCTTACTGAGGCCGATGCGTTTGTCGCCGGCCAGGCGCGCGATCATTCCGCCGTCGCCCCCCCCGCGGATGTCCTTGGCCGCGGCCAGCGCGTGCTGCTTGATAGCCTCATGGGCAGTTTCGCGGCCGGCCCCGTGTTTGACCGCCTCCATTAGAATGGTGCTCGTGGCGAGGAAGGGCAGCACCCGTTCGTTCTCAGACAGGATAGCGGCGGGAAACACCTCCATCTGCCCCAGCACCGTGAGCAGCGTTTCGAACATCCCGTCGGCGGCGAAAAATGCGTCGGGCAGCGCCACCCGGCGCACCACCGAGCACGAAACGTCGCCCTCGTTCCATTGGTCACCGGCCAAGGCGCCGGTCATGGTCACGTAGCCGCTGAGCACCGTCGAAAAACCGCAGATGCGCTCGCAATTGCGGGCGTTCATCTTGTGGGGCATGGCCGACGAACCCACCTGGCCTTCTTGAAATCCTTCGGTCACGAGCCCGGCTCCGGCCATCAGCCGCATAGTGGTGGCGAAGCTCGCCGGCGCGGCGCCGAGCTGGTGCAGCGCGCTCACGACCTCAAAATCCAGGCTGCGCGGATAGATTTGGCCGACCGCGCCCAGCGACGCCTGAAATCCGAGATGCCTCAGCACCCGGGCCTCGAGGTCGGCGACCTTTTGCGCCGCGCCGCCCAGGAGCGTGAGCTGGTCGAGCTGCGTGCCCACGGCCCCTTTCAGCCCGCGCACAGGATAGCGCGCGATCAATGCGTCGATGCGATTGAAGCCCAGCAGAAGCTCCTCGCCGAACATGGCCAGGCGCTTGCCCAGGGTGGTCGGCTGGGCCGGGACGTTGTGGGTGCGCCCGGTGATCATGAGATCGCGGTGCGCTTCTGCCTGGCGCGCCAGGCAGAGCAGGGCGGCGGCCGACTTGAATTGTATGAGTTTAAGCGCGCGCAGGATCTGGAGCTGCTCGACATTTTCCGTGAGATCGCGGCTGGTCAGGCCCAAGTGGATGAACTGGCGCTTGGCCAGCTCGGAAAATTCCTCGATCCGCGCCTTGACGTCGTGGAGCGTCGCGCGCTCCCGCTTGGCGATGGCTTCCAGGTCGATGCGGCCCTTGACCTTCTCGTAGTCCTTGATCGCGTCCGCCGGAATCGGTACGCCGAGGTCGCGCTGGGCCTTCATCACCGCGATCCAAAAATCCCGCTCCTGCGCGACGCGGCCCTGCTGGGACCAGATGTCCTTCATTTTCGCCGAGGCGTAGCGTTCGGCGAGGATGTTGGGAATGATGGCGGCGGGGACTTCGGCGGACATGCGGACACGGCCAGTCTGCCTTTTGGCCGCGAAGAAGCTATCCCAAATTGGCCAAACAGCGCACGGCCAGCTCCCTCATCACTTCCTCCTGTTCGCGCGGCCGGTCGACGATCGCTTCGAAGGCGGCGATAAACTCCTGTTGATTGTCGATCAGGCGGCGCACCGTCGGCAGCTTGGCGCCGGAGACGAGCTTGCCCACGTACCAGGGGTTTTGGGTGAACAGATTGAATGAGCTTTTCTCACCGGCCGCTTCCCCGAATTTATCGCCATGGGCGGCGGCGGCTCGGGGCAGGCCGTCCACGCCGCGCGGGCCAACGCGGACTTCGCCCGAGTCGATCAGCGCGCGCAATTGGAGCAGGATCCGATTGCGGTTCTGGAGGGCCGCGATGAGCGGCCTGGCGTCCCCGCCCGCGAAAAAATGCCGATGCAGGGCCTCCAGCAACCGGCGCAGGTCCGCGCTGAAAAACGCCTCGGCCGCCTCGAAGAAATCGCCCTCGGCCACGTTGGGGGTGATCTCGGCCACGTGGGCCTCCTCGATGACGGCGCCTTCCCCGGCATAGGTCGCGAGTTTCCGAACCTCCTCCACTACAAGCCGGGTGTTGGCGCCGATTTTTGCGAGCAAGAGCTCGGCCGCGCCGGGCGCGAAGCTCGTGCCCAGGGATCGCGCCTCCGCCGTGGCCGCCGACACGAGGGCTCCGTCGTCGTCGCCTCCTCCCGTGAGGGCGAAATCGGCGTTTTTTTCACACCATTTCAGGAAGACGCGCCGCCGATCCACCGGAGCGGCCGTGATCAGCACCGCCGCGTCGGCGGGGTTCACGCCTTCCAGGATTTGTCGCAGATCCTCGACCAGGATCGTGGTGCTTTCCGCGCGGCCGGTCTGGCTGTCGGCGAGGAAGTTGACGTCCTTGAGCCAGACCGCGCGCCTGCCGCCGAACATCGGCAGGGTCTGCACCGCGTCGCGGAAGCGATTCACCGCGGCCGCGACTTCGTCCACATTGGCCGCGAACCCGCTGATGATTTCACGAGAGAGCTCCTCCGGAACCTCGGCGGCCAGGGCGGCGAATCGTTCCTGGCCCAACCGGCCGACCAGGTAGTCGTCCTGGCCGCAGATGAAGGTGAAATTCTTGGCGGACATGCGAGGCAGTGACATTCCCGAAATGACATCCCGACCCGGGATGTCCAGCCGGGCTTGCGTGCCGGCGCGGATGCGGGCATGTCACGAGGGCTTCGGCCCGTGATTTCAAACCCGTCCACCCCGACCGTCCGCTGGGGCCGCGATCTGGCGGTGCTCGCGCTCCTCTTTGGCCTGCTCTATTTATTTCAATTGGGCAGCGCCCCGCTCGGGGAGCCCGATGAGGGCCGCTACGCCGAGATTCCGCGGGAAATGGTCGCGACCGGCGATTGGGTGACGCCCCGGCTCGACGGGGTTAATTATTTCGAAAAGCCGCCCTTGGTGTATTGGATGACCGCGTCCTGCCTGGAAATTTTTGGCGGGAGCGAATGGTCCCTGAGGCTCCCTCCGGCTTTGTTCGGAATCGGCGGGGTGATGCTGACGTACGCCGCGGGGCGCCGGCTCTATGGCCGGCGCGCAGGCATGATGGCGGCCGTCGCGCTTGGCACCTCGGCGCTCTATTTCGGATTGGCGCGCATTCTCGTGCTGGACGGAGCGGTCGCGGTGCTCATGAGCGCCGCGCTTTTCTGCTTCATTCTCGGGATCCGCGAAGAGCCGGGCCGCCGGCGGAGGTGGCTTTTTTACGGGCTCTACGCGAGTTCGGCCCTGGCCACCATGACCAAGGGCCCCATCGGATTTTTGGTCACCGGCGCGGTGATGTTTTTCTGGCTCCTCATTCTGGGCAGGTGGAAGCGGCTGCGTCCGCTGCACCTGCCTTCCGGCATCCTTATTTTTCTTGCGATCGCGCTTCCCTGGCATCTTCTGGCGGCCTCGCGCAATCCGAGCTGGGCGCATTTTTATTTCATACACGAGAACTGGGAGCGGTTCACCACAACCGAACACCAGCGCACCGGCCCCTGGTGGTATTTCGTGCCGATCGTTCTCCTCGGTTTGTTTCCGTGGACCGGATTCCTCTGGGGCGCCCTGCGCGAAAAGCTCGCGGGCGGCTGGGCCAGGCGCGGCGAGAACGCCGAGGCATGGTTCCTCGCGATTTGGACGGCGTTCATCTTTCTTTTTTTCAGCGCGTCGCAATCGAAGCTGCCGGGATATATCCTGCCCGTGTTTCCTCCGCTCGCGGTTTTGATCGGCGCGGGTCTGGCGGATGCGACGCTGAAAAAAGGCGCCGCCCTGCGGGCGGGCCTGTGGGGATTCGTCGGACTGGCCGGCTTGCTCGGAGCCGCCGCCCTGGCGATCGCGACAAACCCCCATTTGCTGCACGACCCGGCCCAAGGGATGGCGCTGCAACCCCACGCGTGGTGTCTCGCGGCGATCTTGCTGGCGGGTGGGCTGGTGGTGGCATTGATGACTCGGGCGGGGAGGGGAAGCATGGGGAGGGGACACACGGCAATTTTTGGGCTCCTCGTCGTCACCGTTCTCTTTCTTTTTGGGCTCTCCTCCGCGAGGCCGTTGATCCAGCGCCCGAGCACGAAGGAACTTGCGCTGCACGTGAAAGCGCTCGCCGCGCCTGGCGACGAGATCGTGCACTATCACGCGTTCTTCCGCGATTTCACCTTCTATGCGGGCCGCGAGGCGGATCTGGCGGCCTACAAGGACGA
>DAISJK010000037.1:0-6781 GCA_036821505.1 Opitutaceae bacterium | reverse complement strand
CGAATTGCTAGGCGTAGCAATTCGGGCAGATCACCGCGGTAAGCCGGCCCTGCACTCGGGCGCCGATGCACTCTTCGAGATCGCGCCAATGATCGGCCTCGTCGCGAATGCGACTGCACTGGGTGCAAATAGCCAGGGACGTCTCGAAGCCGCGCATTTTCCTGTCGGATTCAATCGTCCGAGCGGCGATTCGCAGTTTGCGCCAAAGCTCCCGTTCGTCGGCCGGTTCGGTGATAAAATCCTCCACGCCCAATTCCGCGGCCCAGGCCTCGTGGCTTTCCTCAGACTTGGGGCCGAGATGGAGCAGGATGTAAACGAAAGGCCGCCCCGATTCGTCGCGCAGCCGCTGACACAGCTCGAGCCATTCGAATTTCGGCACCCGCCCGTCGGCGATGGTCACCTCGATCCTGTCTTCCTCCACCCGCGCCGCCGCCGCTTCGGGCTCGTCGGCCGCGAATGCCAGGTGTCCGAGGCGGGTCAGCGCGCGCTCGATCGGCAGCCGCTCCTTCGCATCGAAACCGAACACCAGGATTCTCATGCGCTCATGCTGCGTGCCGCCCGCGGCCGCCGCAATTTCGCCGGGCTAAGTGCTATTACGAACGCAGCCTAAGTGGAACTACGCAGCGCGTCAGCCCTTGAGCGCGCCGGCGGCCACGCCCTTGACGATGCGCCGCTGGAGCGGCGCGTAGACGAGCAGAATGGGCGCGGTCACCATCACGAGGCCGGCGAAGAGCGATCCATAGTCGTTATGATACTGAGCGGTGATGGAAAGGTTGGCCAGGCCGAGCGGAAGCGTGCGAGCGCCGCCTTCGCTGTCCCCGCCCACGAGCATGAATGCGTAGAAGTATTCCTTCCATACGCCGATGAACTGGAAGATGGCCACGGTGATGAGTCCCGGCTTGGCGAGCGGCAGGAGCACGCGCCAGAAAGCCGAGTACTCATCGCATCCGTCGATCACGGCCGCCTCATAAAAAGCGCGCGGCAGGGAGCGAAAGAAGCCCGCCAGAATGAAAATGGCGAATGGCAGGCCGTTCGCCGTGTAAACCAGGATCAGGCCGATCCGGGAATTGAGGAGCCCCAGCCCGCGCAGTTCGAAGAACAGCGGCACGATAGCCAGCTGCGCCGGAATCATCAGCCCGGCAAGAAAGAGCGAAAAAACCGCCGGGCCCGCCGGATGCCGGAAGCGAGCCAGCGCATAAGAGGCCATCGCCCCCAGCGTCACGATCAGGATCACCGCCGCCGAGGTCACGAGTACCGAATTGAAAAAATAGTCGCCGAACCGCGCCTCGCGCCAGGCCTTCGCGTAGTTTTCGGCATGCCAGTCATGGGGCGAGGGCAGGGCGAGCGGATTACGGAAGATGGCGTCGTCGGCCTTGAACGACGAAGCGGCGACCCAGATCATCGGAAGAACGACCCAGGCCGCGTAGCCGAACAGAACGGCGAAGATGAGGGCGCGGGAGATTTTCATCGGCGTTTCATTCGACGCTCTCGCGTCGAAACCCGCGCAGCACCATGGCGCTGGCCGCGGCGACAAGGAGGAACAGGATCGCGGCGATCGCGGTGGCGCGGCCGATCTGGAAATCATTGAACAGGGTCGTGACCAGCAGCGTGCCCAGGGTATGCGAAACCGACGCCGGGTTCTGTGAGGTCAGCAGCCAGATCATCTCGAAGGCGTTCAGCCCCCCGATGACCAGAAAGACTGCCGAGATCCCGATGACTTCGGCGATCATCGGCAGCGTGATGATGAAGAATTGCCGCCACTTCGGGGCGCCGTCCAGTTCGGCCGCCTCGTAAAGCTGCGGATCGATGCCCTCCATAGCCGCGAGGTAGAGGATCAGATTGAAGCCGCAGGCCATCCAAATGTAGATCGGTAGGAGCGCCACATAGAGCCAGTCCGGCCCAAGCCAGGAAAATCCGTCGAACCCCGCGAGCGCCGGCGCGTGCAATCGGCGGCCGAGCGCGACGAGACCGGCGTTGACCAATCCATGCGGCTGATAGGCGTTAAGCCAGATCAGCGTGGCCGCGACGCCTCCAAGGAGGTTGGGAAAGAGGAAGAGCACGCGGAAGATGCCCGCGCCCCGGACGCCGCGATGGATGAGCGCCGCAAAAAAAAGGGCGAGCGGCACCACGATGAGCGCGGGCACGACCATCAGGTAGAGGTTGTTTTTCAGCGCCAGCCAGAAGCCGTCGCTTTCAAAGATCAGCGACTTGAAGTTGAAAAAGCCCGCCCAAGCGCGCGGACCCAGTCCGTCCCAGCGGGTGAAGGACCAGGCGAAGGCGGTTAGGGAGGGCGCGACGACGAGGATCGCATAGATAAGGAGAGCGGGTCCGACGAAGCCGAGCGCAACCGGCGCGCGCAGCCGCGCGAAGTCGGATCGGCCGCTGTAAGCCGGGCGCGCTTGTCTCGCCGACTTGTCCGACGAAGCCCCGGCGAAGGCGGAAGCCCGGCGAAGGCGGACGATTAGCCATGCAGCCGCGGCGCCGAGCGCGGACAGCAGCAGGACGCCGGCGATTGGGTGGCGGTAGCCCACGCGCTCGGGCTCGGCCGCGCGCGCGCGATCGTCCGCGGCGGCGGCCTCAAGCCGCCTGCTGAATTCGTCCGGCGTGATCCTGCCCATCTCCAACTGCAGCCGCTGGTCGATTTGAGCCTGCCGCACGGCCGGAGTCTGCAGCATGACCTGCGGCATGTTGAAAGACTCGCGGGCGCGGGCTATCATCGCCGCCGTTTCCCGCATACCCGGCGAATAGGCTGCTTCCGGAATCCCGCGGACCGCCGTCGGCGAGTCCGCGCTTCGCACGAAAGCCTCCGCCCGGGCCCGCGAAGTGAGGAAGCGCAGGAAATCCACAGTCAATCGCCGGTGCTCGGCGTCCGCCGCGGTGAAGACAAAAAAGCAATCGGCCCCTGTTTGGATTGTGGTCGGGTCGGCCACGCCTTCGGGGAAGACGGGGAAGTTCATCGCGCCCAGTTCGAAGCCCGCGGGAATTTTTCCCCTCATCTCGTTGAGGAGCCACGACCCTGAGACGGTCATGGCGGATTCGCCCTGAAAAAAAGCGCGCTCCGCCCCGGTTGCCGTCTCGCCTTCCCACCCCCGCTGCACGTAACGAATCGTGATCTGTTGCAAAAGCCCCGCCGCGCGAACGTAGCGCGGATCCCTATAGGCCCCGGGAGCCGAGTTGTTGAGGGCCCTCCACCGCGCCGCCCCCGCGAGATCGTAGTAGGCCGCGCGCAGGAACGCATCGCCGTAGAGCCCGCGCGTGCCGGGCAGGCTGATCGGCGCGATGCCGGCCGCGCGGATTTTTTCGCAGAGGGCGAAAAATTCGTCCCAGGTGCGCGGCGGGGTCCAGCCGTGAGCCCGAAAAAGGCCCCGGTTATAAAAGATCGTCCAACAAGAGGCGCTGAAAGGAAGGCCGTAGACGCGTCCCTTCACCCGCCATGAGTCGAGCGCCCCGGGCATGAAGGTGTCGCCCCACCGCGCGTCGCCCTCCCAATTGGGGCCGTCCAGGTAGGGCGTGAGGTCGAGAACCTTGCCCGCCGCGATGAGCTGGGGCCAGGGCACGTAACCGGCGGAAGTGGCGGAAGGATAGTTTCCGCCCATGATGCGGATGCAGATTTTTTCCTCTATCCGCGGATCGCCGTAGAGCCGGATCGTCAAACCCGGCCTCAGCGCCTCGAACTGACGCGCGGTCTGGACGTAAAACGCGATCCCGTTGCCGCCGTCGAAGACCGGGATGTCCAGTTCCACCGCCCGGAGGAGAGGCGGGGCCAGGGCGCAGCAAAGGGCGCCAATCAGGCGCTTTCCGAACCTCCTCATGTCCGAAGACTCTTGCGGCTCCCCGTGCCCGGATGCTATCTCAAAATTGCCGGAAGCCGCAGCTATGTACCAAGTCACTTTTTCCGATCAGGCAATGAACGAGCTGAACCGGCTCGATCAATTGGCGCAGCTCGGGGTGATGGAGCCCATCAGCAATCTGAAACCGGAGGACCTGGAGCACCCCAGGGAGCCTTTGGGTCGGTTTCATCGCGGCGGCCATTATTTCTACCGCCTGCGGGCCGGGGACCTCCGTTTCTATTTTGGGCGGCAGGGCGACAGCCTCCACGTCAGGTACATCCTGCACCGGAACTCCCTGGAAGATTTTCTGCTGCGCAACAAACTGCCGGTCAGCGAACAGCAACTGGTGGAGCAGCACTCGAAATTCTGGAAATACCTCGAAAGCCTCACGCGATGATCTTCCGCCGCAACCCCTCGGCCGATCCGGACAGTTTGGCCGAGCGCGAAGACCCCTACAACGTCACTCAGGCCAGCAGGATCTACTTCTGGCCGAACCTGGTGACCGCGGGGAATCTCTTCTGCGGCTTCATGGCGATCTTGAACTGCATCCAGGCCAGGCTGGCGGAGGCCTCGTTCACGGGAGAATACCTGGGATTGCGCGCGCCGGACCATTACCGGTATGCGGTGTGGTTCATCTTTGGCGCCGCGGCCTTCGACTCGCTCGACGGCCGTCTGGCGCGCCTGGGCGGGCGCGAGTCGCTATTCGGAGCCGAGTTCGATTCGCTGGCCGATGTCGTCTCGTTCGGCGTCGCGCCGACCCTGCTGATGTTCTTTCTCATCTTATCGCCCTCGCAGGGCATCCCCTGGTTCCGAGAGATCGGCTGGTTTGTGGGCTTTGTTTATCTGCTCTGCGCGGTGATGCGGCTGGCTCGTTTCAATGTGATCACCAATCCGCTGCTGCACCGTGGCAAAAAGGAGCTGAGTAGCGACTTCATCGGCCTGCCGACGCCGGCGGCGGCAGGCACTGTGGCCTCCCTGGTCCTCTTCCTCCTCAAGCTGGGCGATTCGGACAAGTCGCTGAACCGCTACGCCCTCGTTCTTCCCTTTCTAATGGTGCTGATCGCGCTGCTCATGATGAGCTCGGTCCGCTACCCGAGCGGCAAAAAAGTCGATCTTCAGACCAAGACCCAGCTCAGATTTTTCGTGCTGTTTATCACGGTGCTCGGATTGATCATCGTATTCAGGGAAATCGCGTTTTTGTGCGTGTGCCTGGGCTACGTCTTTTTTGGCCTGATCCGTCACTGGCGGCGCGCCCGCCGCACGTGGGCGGGAAAGGTGTGAATAGCATGCGCATGACGAGCCAACAAAATGGGGCTGGTGAAAAACCCTAGGGTTGTCCGCATCTCGTAATTATTTGTGCACAGCCAAAAAGGGCCTGCGATTCATAGGGAAAACGGAGGGTTCTTGGTCTTATACCCCGCTTCTGAGAATACTGCTCTTAATTACTGTTGAACCCACTATCATTTGGCTTTTGTTAATTTCTTCCCCTTTCCTCCCCCTCCGGCTCACTCACAATGAAATTCAAGATCAACCGAGACCATTTCGCCAACGGACTGGCCCAGGTTCTGAACGTTGTGGGCTCCAAAGCCACGATGCCCATTCTCAGCAATGTGCTGATCGAGGCCGAGAAAGACCGGATTTCATTGACCACCACGAACCTGGACTTGGGCATCCGCTGCCGGATCAAGGCGGACGTCAAGGAAACGGGGGCCGTCACGATGCCCGTGAAAAGACTGGCCGGCATCGTGCGCGAATTGCCGAATATCGATGTCTCCCTGGACACCTCGCCTAATCACCAAGTAAAGCTCGCTTCAGGCGGTTCAACCTTCCGCATCATGGGCATTGACCGGGAGGAGTTTCCGCCGTTGCCCGACGCAGGCGCCGAAAAGACGGTCAGCTTGGAACAGGCGGAATTGGGAGACATGCTGCGCAGCGTGGCCTACGCCCAATCGACCGACGAAACACGATACATCCTCAACGGCGTCTACTTCAGTTTTCGGGATGGCAAACTGGCGCTGGTTGCGACCGACGGCCGTCGGCTCGCGGTTGTCTCAAAAGAACTGGCGGTGCCGGAAACAAGCGCCGGAGCCATCATCCTGCCGGCGAAGAGCGTTACGGAACTCGCCCGCATGCTGGACAAGGGGGAGAAGGTTAAAATCAATTTCAACGAGCGCCGCTGCACCTTCCAAATCGCAACCGACAAGGATACGAGCGGCTTGGTCGACAGCGTTCACCTCTTCTCCAAGGTGGTCGAGGGCAACTACCCCAACTAT
This sequence comes from Opitutaceae bacterium, assembly GCA_036821505.1. GTDB lineage: Bacteria > Verrucomicrobiota > Verrucomicrobiia > Opitutales > Opitutaceae > Palsa-1447. The sequence continues at coordinate 678 of DAISJK010000037.1, read as the reverse complement.
CAGCAGGTCGTCCCCAAGGAAACCCACCAGCGCATCAAGCTGGAGCGGGAGCTGTTCCTGCAATGCGTCCACCGCGCCGCCCTGGTGTGTTCGGAAAAATCGAACTCGGTCAAGGTGAAGCTGACCAGCAATCTGCTCGAAATCACCGCGCAGAGCCCGGATTTCGGGGAGGCGCACGAGTCCATGGCCATCGGGTACAGCGGACCCGACCTCCAGGTCGCGTTCAACCCCGGGTTCCTCATGGACCCGTTGCGGGCGCTTACGAAAGACGACGTCTTCCTGGAGCTCAAGGACGAGGTCAGCCCGGGCGTCTTCAAGACGCACGAGAACTTCATCTGCGTCATCATGCCCGTCAGGCTGAGCTAGAGTCGGCTGCTTGGCAGAAGCGAAAATCGGGGTATGTTCGGACCGATGCAGGCTCCGTACATCATTTTGGCGGCGATCGCGGTGTCGCTCGTCCTGATGCAGATCAACCAGCGGATCGCCTCGCCCGCCATCGCCATCATGGACCGATGGCTGCGCTGGTTTATTTTTACCTTCGGCGGCGCGCAGATCTGCCGGGACTTCGCGCTGATCGACCGGCCTTTCTGGATGCTGGCCGCGGGTTTCTTCCTGCTCTGGTTTCTGGGCGAGACTCTGTACAACTGGCTGGCGATCTCCGCGTTGAGCGCGAGCCCG
>DAISJK010000036.1:0-6873 GCA_036821505.1 Opitutaceae bacterium | reverse complement strand
ATCCGCTTCCGGCCGCCGTCCACGTCCATCCGGCCGGCGAAAAGAACCACCTTGCGGAACGGGATGCCGAACCGGCGCTTTATTTCCTCGCGGGACTCGGTCACGGCCGGAAAATCCTCGTGGTTGATCGTGTTGTTGGCCACGAACGCCTTCGCCTTTTGCCGATCGGAGAGGTTCCGCATCAAGTCTCCGGAATAGAGGATCAGCCCGTCGCTCAGGCCATTGACGTAGTTGAACATCCACGCGCTCAGCCGGTCGTTCGGCTTGTCCAGGTTTCGGGTCTTGGTCCAGAGCGCGAAGGGCACGCGGCGCCACTTGAGCCAGTGCACGAGAGGAAGCAGGATCCTGTCCTTGAAGTGCAGGAATACGATCACCGCGTCGGGTTTCATCTCGGTGATCCTTCGGCGGTAGAACCCGAACTTGAACGGCGCCTGCTCGACCTCGAAACGCGGCGCCAGGCGGCTTTGCGCCTGCACCTCGTTGGTGAGCACCCGCCAGTCCCAGCCGTGCTGGGCGAACCGCCGGTGCATGTAGTTGTAAACGGAAACTCGGTAGTGCATCACAGTATTGGATACAAGCAGGACGCGGCGACCCGGTGTCGGAGCCTCCATGTTCAGAAGCTACGCTGACGGACGAGATCGACCCCCGCCGCGGCGAAGACCCTTCCCAGATGGTGGCAGCACTTGATCAGGTATTTCATCAGGAGGTGGAATCCTCCCAGAGCAAGGACGGGGAGGGCGAGCGTATATAGCGCGAGGGCGGCGAGGGAGTGAAGGCCTATGCGGGCGCGGGCGGCGGGGGTCAGCCGGTCGGCCGCGTATTTGAGCGAGACTCGGCCCTGAAGCAGCCCGCGCTTAAGGAAATAGGATGCGCGCCAGCGTTCCGGCGGCACCAGCTCGTAGGCGGGAGCCTCCTCGCACCAGACGAACCGATATCCGGCCCGGCCCGCCCGCTTGAAGAAGTCCACATCTTCGCCGCCCGTCGCGTACGCCGGATCGAAGCTAAGGCCCCCCTCCTCAAAGAGGGAGCGTTTGAGGAGGACATTGCCGCTGCGCGATTTCGACCACGGCATCGGCATGCCGGTCGGATGGACCGGCCGCTCGCAGAGACGGCCGCGCTTGATCCAACGGGGCGGCTCGGCGTCGAAATAGGGCCGCACCGGTCCGAGCACGCCGTCGGCGCCGAAGCGCTTCTGGGCGGACAGGAGATTCAGCATCCATTCGGGGACCGGCACCTCGTCGTCGTCAATGAAGGCGATGAAGTCCCCGCCGGCCATGGCCAGCGTCCGGTTCCGCACCAGGGCGAAATTGCGCTCAGGCTCGATCCCGTAAGCGACCGGAATTCCGCTGGCGCGGGAGAAATCATCGACCACCGGACGGGCCGACCCGGAGACGTCGTTGTCCCCCACGACGCAGGATAAGGTGAACGCCTCGCTCGCGCCCCGAAGCTTGGCCAGCCCGTCGAGGAGCCGGCGGAGAAGAATGGCCCGGCGGAACGTACAGATGCAGACGCTGACGTGGGGCGCTCCGGAAATCACCCCATCACCTCGACTTGAACGGACCCGACGGAAACGGCCGCCTCGGGCGCGGCAGGTTCCTCCGGCCAGGCGACCCAGGGGCGGGCATAGAGAGCGAAGACAAGAAAACTGAACCACCAGAGATGGCATCCGCGGGGAAAGGCGGCCTCGGAGTAATTCAGCACCACGACCATGATGAGCACGGCCAGCCGCATTCGGCCGTATTCGAAATCGGTCCGGGTCGTGACGGCCGCGCTTCGGATCGATTGCACGATCATGATCGCCAGCAGGAATACCCCGACCAGGCCCAGGTTGGCGAAGGTTTCGAGGTAGCCGTTGTGCGCCTCAGCCGGCTTGTTGTCCACCATGGGGCTGAGCTGGGGATAGAGCGACGGAACCCAGAAGCTCCCGTAACCGCTTCCGAGCATCAGGTGCTGCTGCGAGCCGATGCGGATCACGTCGGCCCATAGGTAGGTGCGGTCGGAGAGCGTGGCGTCCTTGCCGAAAATGGCGGCGACGGCATCCTGTGGCGAGCTGCCGACGAGATTGAGCATTCCTGAGAGCAAGAGCAGCACCACCGCGCCGCCCATGATCTTGCGAAGCACGGCGTCGATCTGATTGCGAAGGCGGCCGATAGCCCAGAGCAGCGCGACGCAAAGGAAGAGGCAGAAGATCGCAGTTGAGCTTCGGGAATTTACGTCGCCCGCAAAGTAGGGGTAGGAGATGAGGAGCGCCAAGATCCAGGAGAAGCGCTGTTTCTTGAGCGGAATGCCGCGGCGCCGGTCCTCGATCATGGTCCAGATGACCCCGAGGGAGGCGGCGAGGCAGAGCTGGCCAAGGGGGTTCTTGTGCGTGCAGACGCCGATCCAGGAGTCGAGCCCCCAGTGTTTGTCCTGCATTCGTCCGAGGTAGGGATAGTATTTGATCAGGACGATCGAGAGCGGGATGAGCGCAATGCAGGTGCGGCGGCACATGGTGATAATCGCCTGCCGGGGATTGGGCTCGGTGGCCACGACCAGCGCCATGCACAGATCTCCGACCGGCCGCAGAAGCTTGGTCAGGGGGTTGTCAAAGCCCTGCACCCAGGAGATGCTAAGGAAAATGTAGCCGTAAAAGAGAAACACCGCGGCGTTGTGCCCGATCACCCCGCCCCAGTTGGCCGGCCGGCGGGACAGCGCCACAAGGCTGCCGAGAACAAGGAGCAGAAGGAGAATTTGATCGTACTTCGCGGTCTCTTCGCCTCCGCCGAACCAGTAGTCTATCGAGCGCGAGCCGCACCGCATCATCCAGAGCGTGGGCAGCCAGAGGCTGGAGGAGAGATACGGATGCTCCCGGGCATCGCGCCGGAAGGCCCAGAAAATGAATCCATAGCAGGCTAAGAGTGCGAGAATGGGAGGCATGGTCGGTCAGGTGGCCGAGTGCACCAGCGCGGCGACATCCTTGATGAATCGCGCCCTTTCGCGGCTCCAGGGATTTCCCCGGTACACATCGAGGCCGCGGTGCGCCATGGCCCGGGCTTCTTTGGGATTCTCCCATACCCACAGGATCTTTGCCGCCAGGTCTCCGGCCTTGTCGGGATCAAACAGCACGAGCTGCTCCGGGGTGAAATAATCGCGGATACCCTCGGTGTCGGTCGCGATCGCCGGGCAGCCCATCGCGAGGTACTCAAATATCCGAGTGGGGAAATTGATTTCGGTGAAGACGGAACGGCGGTTCGGGATGACGCCGAGGTCCGAGCGCAGGATCGCCTCCGCGATCTCCCCCTGAGTTTTCCCGCCCTGGTAATCGACGATGTCATCGATGCCGAGCTTCCGGGCCGTGGCCAGGACGGTGCCGACGAAGGCCGTGGGCGATCCGTAAATCTCCAGCCGGATACCGGGTATCTTGCCGCGCACCTGAGCCACGGCCTCGACCAGCTGGTCGACCCCGTGCCGATGGACGATGGAGCCGTGGTGCATGATGCGGAACTCGCGCCTGGGCTCGGAGGAACCGTTGGGCCCCGGATGTCCCGGGCGGAAAATGTCCTCCTGCGGCGTGTTCATCACGATCCGGATCTTTTCCGCCGAGCAGCTTCGGGAGGAAAAAAGGCGCTTGAAAGCGATGTTGGGCGTAAGCACGAGGTCCGCGAATCCCGTGCTGGCCCATTCGAGCCAGCGGAGGAAGCGCACGAACCAATGGCCCGAATCGAGGTTGTAGATCGTCATCATCAGCTCCGGCATGGGATCGTGAAGGTCGAGGATGATGCGCGCGCCGCGCAGCTTCGGCACCAGCGCGGCGAAGACGAGGAAGTCGGGCATGTTGTGGACATGAACCACGTCGTATTTGCGCCGGAAGAGATTTCGCCGGGCCAGGAAGGTAAAGCAGGCGGAAAGAAAGAGACCGTAGTTCCAGAGGTAGGACCCCATGCTGCCTCGCGGGTGGGTGATGGGCACCCGGTAGACGTTGATCCCGGCGACGACCTCCTGCTGGGGCTCGTCCTTGGTCTCGGTCAGGCAGAGCAAGTCGACCGTCATGCCCTCCTGCACCATCGCCTGGGCGGCCCGGTACGGCCGCGGATCGGAGGGAAAATAAGAATAGAGCAGCACGGCAGCCTTCTTGCCGCGCAGGGGCGAGGGTTGCTCCGGCGCCGGCTGGCTGGGCACGGCGGCCTTGCCGGGGCCGCAGCGGGCTCCACCGTACCAGGCGGCCAATTCTTTGGGCAACGGTTGCCAATAAGCGCCGGCATAACGTTCGCGCACGTACTCGAGCAGGCGCCGGTAATGCGCAATCGGGAAGGTGCGGGCGCTGGGGCGTTCGCCGTCGATCCTGAGGTAATCCGGATGCACGTTGATCAGGGCCATTCCGCCGTGCTCCGCCACCCAGTCGAGTTTTCTGATCCAGATATCCGGCGTCTTTTCCCGGAGGATCAGAAAAAGGGTCGAGTCCTGCGGCAGGGTGTAGGGCAGCTCGACATAGCCGGGGCGCGGCGAACCGGGCTCCGGGGTCGGTATCCAGAAAGGAAATATGGTGCCGACGCCATCCGGCTGGGGCTCGAAGGGGTCCGTGTCGAACGTCGAGGCGTCATAGGCGATGTCGAGGTCATGGATCCAGTCCAGCTCATGGAGCATGAAACCGGAGCGAAATCCGGACGCGCCCCAATCGCGGGCGTAGCTGTTGATCCGTTGCGCGTTCCGGCGAAAGATTTCCCGGGAAAGATAGAGCCGTCCGTCGTGGTTAAGATCATGGATCCCCACCTCGAAGCCCTGTTCGGCGAGCCAGGATCGAAACTCCGGGGGGGTGAAATAGCCTCCCTCCGGGATAAAATTGAAGGATGAGCGGAAACCGAGTTTACTTTCGAGCTGGGCGAGAGGCCGGCACTTTGCCAGGCCGTCTATGCCCTCAACGTCGTGGGTCAGGACGAAGGCGAACTTCTTTCCCTCCGGCCATCCCGGCCAGCCTGCCGGCGGATCGGCCGCGGAGGGCAGTATGGGCCAGACGGCCCGGGAAGAGGCTAGGAGCTTTGACGAAGCAGCCCGTCGGAGAGCGATCCGCAGCCGCCAGGGTATGAACGGCTTGAGCTCATAGTAAAACCGGGCTTTCACGGTTCTCTAGGCGGTCGTGCCGAGAAAATCGTGCTGGGTCTTAGACGGGAGGTAGTTTCTCGCCTTGTTGAGCACCACCCCGACATGGGCCTTCGACTCCGCCAGCAGCTGGGCGGCCTGCCGCGCGATGTCGCGGTCGGTGTGTTCCGATTCAACGACCAGGAGCACCATGTCCATGAAGCTGGCCAGGCGGGGCGTGATGCTGATCTGGTTGACCGGCGGCATGTCAAAAATGATGTAGTCGAAGTCGCTGGCCTTGAGCTTGGGCACGAGCTGGTTGAAGCGGGTCGGAAGGGCGCGCGAGAGCTTGTCGCTGTTGGGCTCCTCGCCGACCACGTAGAGTTTGCCCTCGACCTGCGCGTCGTCACGGGTGTCGAGCAGCTGGTCGATTCCGCAGACCGCCTTTCCCTTGTAGTATTGCTGGGCCGATCCCTGCGTCTGGGTCATGTCGACCAGGAGGACGTTATTGTCCACGGTTTGCGAAAGGGAGTGGGCCAGCCCGGAGGCGGTGGTCGTCACCCCGGCATTGCGGCCGACGCCGGTCACGGCCACCAGCTTCGGCTTGTGGGTCATGCCGCGGCTCTCGAAGTAGCCGACGAGGCGGTCCCGCAGCGTGTCGTGGAAAACAGTCTTGATGCGCCCGTCCTTGCCGAAGTCGGGAACCGAAAGGAAAAGGGGGATGCGCAGACCGTTGATCACGTCGCTGGGCCGGCGGATCGAATGATCGAGCACGATCTCGATCAGCAACGCCCAGGCGATGCCCACCCCGACGCCGCCGCCGGCGATCATGGCCATCATCTTGTTGCCCTTGCTCGTATCGGTCGCGGGCGGCGTGGGGGTCTGGATCTCCGCGATATTAAGCGCGCGGCCCGCTCCAAGTGTTTCGTCGATTCTCGCCGCCTCCAGATGCACCGAGTAGTATTTGTAGTTGGTCTCTTCCAGTTCCTTTTGCCGCTCAAGTTCCGAAATCGATCCTTCCATCTGGTCAACCTTCGCGGCTTCCGCCCGCATCTGGTCCATCTGGTCGTTCAGCACCTTGATCTTGGTCCTGAGCCCGGACAGGCGCACGATTTCCCCCTGCCAGTCGAATGCCTGAGGGCCTGTCCGCGCGCCCGCTCCGAATTCCGAGTCCGCCGGAGCGGCCACGCGGGTAAGCTGGGGATATTTCTGCTCCAGGGCCTCCCGTTGCTTGTCGAGATCGGCGATTTGGGCCCGAACGTTTTTCACCCGCTCGTTTTGGTCCGTGAACTGGGTGAGGAGCTCTTCCTCGCTTTTCTGAAGGGCATCGAGGTGCATGCGCACGTCGCGGTACTGGTCGAAGGCCGCCACGGACAGGGCCGACTCAGTGGGCGCGTCCGGTCTCTTGGCCATGGGGGAGGGTCCGCCGCCCTGCTTCGCGATCTCCTGCAGCATGGACGTGCGCTCGGCCAGCTCTGCCTGGGCGTCGAAGATTTCTTCCCTGATTTTAGACATTTGCTCGGTGATCTGGTGCTTTGAATCATCGAGGGAGACGATCCCCGCCTTGTCCTTCGCTTTTCTCAACTCGTCCTCCGTCTCCGAGAGGCGTGAGCGCAGTTGGTCCGTTTCCTGGGAGAGGAAATCGCCGTACACGCCGTGGCCATTGTGGATCTCGACGTGCTTCTTAAGATAGGTGTCGACCACCGCCGTGAGCACCGGCTGCACGACCGAGGGATCCTGATTCTTGTAAATCAGGTGGATCACGCTGCTGCCCGCGAGGGGCTGCACCACCAGGCCTCCGCGGACGACGGCGGCCGC
>DAISJK010000035.1:0-7012 GCA_036821505.1 Opitutaceae bacterium | reverse complement strand
CAATTACTCTGCAGAGGGTAGGAGTGACGCACGACGTGAGGAGCCAGCAGGCCCGCCGGGGTAAACTCAAAGAGCTTGCAATCGAGGCCCAGGAAACGCTCCGCCAAGTCCCGGCCGGTGAAACCTGACGCGCCGTTTTCCCAATCGAGGCACTCGACGATCCAGAGCGGACGGCGGCGGGCCAAGGTACGGACGGCGCCATCCAGCACATCGGCCTCCGCCCCTTCGACGTCGAGTTTGATCATATCGAGCGCCGGCCAGGAGGAACCAACCTCGGTTTCGTCCAGAGGAACAACATCGACTGCGATCCGTTGGCGGACGGCGCTGGCCGATGGGGCGCGCAGGCTGGCCAGCGTGTCGATGCCGGCGATCGGAATATGGATCACGGCGCGGCGCCGCCTGTCGCCCACCGCCCAACGGTGGGCCGAGACCCAATTCGCGCCGTTGAGGCGCAGGTGCCATCGAAAGCGGCGGAATACGGCAGGCACCGGCTCAAAAGCGGCCACCCGGCCGGTCTCGCCCACGCATCTGGCGCCGAGGATGGCATAGAAGCCGTGGTGGGCACCGATATCCACAAAATGCATGCCTGGACGCAGCCAGCGGAGCAGGAAGCGCAGTTCCCTCACATCCCAGCCATAGAGCTCGTTGTCGAACGCGCCGCGGTTCGGGTGCATGAAAGGAACGACGCGGGTCCAGTTGAAAACCATGTCGGGTTTGCCTGGTGTGCGCAGGCGGTAGCGCATGGGAAAAAGGGGCAACCGCGCCAGGCCGAAGCGGAGCTTCAAATGAAGGAAAAGACGCAGCCCGGCGAGCTCGGGCTGATCGGCCTCAGATGGGACTGCGTCCATCGTCGGGCTCATGCGGGAGAACGAACCATTTCGCGGTAAAGGCCCAGGTAGGTGGCGGCGCAGACGGCAAGGCTGAAACGGGTTTCGGCCGACTGCCGGCAGTCGCTCCGGTTCAACGTCCCCAGACGGCCCACGGCCGCGGCCCCTTCGTCGGCGTCCTTGATGAAGAATCCGGTGCGGCCGGGCTCGATAATCTCGGGCGCGGCTCCCCGGGCGCAGGTGATGACCGGCGTACCGGTCGCGAGCGACTCGGCGAAAACAATACCGAAGGGTTCTTCCCAGCGTATGGGCAGGACCAGCGCTGCCGCCCGCCCGAGCAGCTCGTTCTTGCGGCGGTCATCCACTTCGCCGACCCACTCGACGCCGTCGCGGCCCAGCCAGGGCCCGATCTCACGGTCCCAAAACGCCTTTTCAGTGCCGGCCGTCGGTCGATTGCCCGCCAACAACAGGCGACGGCCGGCCTGGCGGGCGATTGCGATGGCCGTGTCGGGCCCCTTGATGCTTTCGATCCGGCTGAGAAAAACCAGCGGCGCGTCGGGGGACACTGTCGGGACGAAGGTGAGTTTGTCAGGCTCGATGAAATTGTGAACGACTCTCCACCTGCCGCCGGAGGGGCGTCCCATCGAGCAGATGAATTCGCTGCAACCGGTGAAGAGCAAACTGCGGCCGCCTACGCGCGCCGCCCAGGATATCTGCCGCCCGCCGGTGTGGCGCTGGTAGGACATGATTTTTGGCAGGCGGGTGGTCAGGAACGGCAGCAGAAACCCCAAGCGCGAAAAACTATGCAGAATATCGGGTCGGAACCGCCGCACCGCGCGCCACAAGGCCAGTGCGGGGCGCAACCCGCCCCGGCCGCTGGAAGAAGCGTCCGGCCAGGCGAATCGCACGTCGGCCGGCGATTCGGATCCCGCTTGGGCAACGAGTCCGACTTCGTGGCCTTCTTTCCTATAGAAGCGAACCAAGGCATCTACAATGCGCTCAATGCCTCCGTAGCCCGCCGGCGGCACGGGCAGGCCAGGATCAGCTGTGAGAAGAATCTTCATCCCTTAGACGCGACGTTTCATCAGGTCGATGAACCGGGCGCGATCGGCGAGACGCTCCACATTGCGGACGATTTGTCGGCAAACTCCGGTCAGCGTGAAATAGTCGTCGTAGAGCGAGGCGATGCGGGCCTGCATCGCGGCGATGCGCTCGGGTGTGTAATCGGCCAATAATTCCGGCAGCTTTGCGATATCGCCGATGTTAATTGAGATAGCTAATTCCGACCAATCGATCTCGTCGCGGTAGGGCAGCCATTCGAGGTCATCCCATATGTAAATCGGAATCGATCCTACGCTCAGCGCCTCATAGAGCCTGAAGCTTGTTCGGCCCAACCCGCGCGGACATAGGCTGAACACCGAATCCGCCATGACTGCCCGCCAGTTTGGGCCCGAAGTGAAATGCGCGTAATCGCGCAGCGCGGTGTGCATTCGGCTTCGAACCCCCGTGACGTCGCTCGCGCCCGCCAATTGGCCGACAAACGAAACCCGGATGTTTTTTGAGGGACAGGAGAACGAAGGGCTTCCCATGAGCAGGGGTATGGGTATGTCCCCCCAACCGCCGGCTCCGAAGACGATCACATTCTTGGGAAATTGGTGCCAGTCCCATATTGGGTGATCGTATTCCAGCACGGTAAAACAGCGGGTTTGCTCCTCCAATTGACGATCCAATAGCGCTCGGGTCGTCCGGCCAAAACGCTCGTATTGTCCCGGCGTAAAACGATGCGTCTGGGCTTGCAGGTAAAAATCGGTCCAAAACACGGGCAGGTAGACGAGATGGGTGCGTGTGTCCGAAGCCAACCAATGGCGAAAAAAGGAGTCCTCGATCCAGGGCCCATGATGGCTTCGATAGCGATGCGGCGGCGGGCGCAGCAACTCAGGGGTTGAGGCCACGCTTTTTCCGATGCGCCGGGCCCGGGCCAGAAGGCGGGCGTCACGCCACCGACGCAGGGTCAGCCAGCGCAACTGGAATTGAGCGATGCGTCCGAACTGTCGCAGCGGCTGGCGCCGAAGCGCCCCCAAAAAATCGCTCGCGTAATCAGCGCCCATGGGAACGGCATTTTGGTTCGAACATTCCGTCCTGCCGCAGCGTGGTTGCCAGCGATCGTCGGTAGTCCGACCATTGCCAGCCGGAAGCAGTGGCGAGAGCGCCTTCGCGCATATCGCGCAGTTCACGGCGGTGGTTAAGGCACCAGTTGACGGCGGATGAAATCGCGGCGGAATCAGCCGCGGGAATCAGCAGGCCGTTGACGTTGGAGCGCAGCAAGTCGGCGGCGCCGGCATTGCTCGTAGTGATTACCGGCAGGCCGCGGGACCAGGCCTCCGTGACCACCATGCCAAACCCGTCGCACAGCGTGGGAAAGATCAGCGCGTCGGCCTTGCCGTAGCAGGCCATCAACTCTCCGCGTGGCAACGGGGCGACAAACTCAACGTTCTCCAATCGCGGTTTGAGCAACCGTTCCGGAACCGTCACCGAACCGAAAACGGTCAGTTGCGCATGCGCCCCGAGTCCGTCCCGTCGCCATGCATCCAGGAGATAATGGGCTCCCTTGCGGATGCTGAATGAGCCCGCCCAAATCAGACGCAGAGGGCCATTGATTTGGGCCTCCGACCGCAGCGTCTCATCGGGCGACGCCGCAGGGGGCGCGCCGTAGGGCACGATCCGCACCTTGGCAGTGTCGAGTCCAGCCCGGGCGAAACTGTCGCGCGTGAATCGAGAGGCGGCGATCACTATATCGGCCGATTCCCATTCGGCGCGGCGCCGGGCGATGCGGCGCTCCTCGCGGAGAGCCGTGTGGCTGTGGTAGGGAGTATTAAGTTCGGGGAAGCGCGCGATTTCGGCGTTCAACAGGCCCTGAACGAACCTCGGCTCGGGAGCCGGCATGTCGTAAACAACGCGCACACCCAGCTTGCGGGCTCGAAGGAAGGTTGCGAGGGAACAGTATTCGAACCCGTACACGGCGGTATGGTCCGCGCGGACGCGTTTCGCCACAAGACGATCGAACGCCGGTTCCGCACGTTCCCATACCAGGTCGGTCAGCCGGCCACTCCGGTCAAATCGGCTGGAGGCGAGCCGCAAGATTTCTCCCAGGGGATGGCTTTCGACTTTGGAGGCCGGCAGCTCCGCGACGGTCCGGCGCTTCAACTGACTTTTGAGGTCCAAGCCGAATGTGCGACCCAGCTTTTCGGCGCCGCTTTGGGCCCAGCTTTCCGGATCGTACCTCAACGTGGTGATGAAACGGTCGAGCTGGCCCACTTCATTCAGCGCCTGCGCCGCCTGCTGCACGAACGGAGCGACACTGGAGTGAAAGCAAAGGACGCTCATGAGCCGACGGACGAGGCCTCGCGCAGGACCGCCGCAACCATAAGGGAGATTTCTTCGAGGGTCGGGCTGGCAGCGGCGATTTGGCGCGAGGCCTCGCTCGCGCGCGGAAAGCCGTCCAGATTGGCCAGATTTGCCGCTTGCCCGGCCAGTTCCTCGGGCGTTTCGGCCAGGCGGACGAGCTCTTCATTCCAACGATACCCGCGGGCTCCCGCACGGGTGGTGGCAATGGGTAGGCGCCAACTGAGCGGGAGCGCGAGCTTGGTGCTGGCTCCGCGAGGGTAACAAAATAGCGGATTCACGAAACAGGCCCAAGTGGCGGCCTCGGCAGCAAGCGGAGCGTCGCCCAACGGCCCCAGGTAGGTCAGATGAGCGAAGCGACGAGCGAGCGTTTCGCCGAAGTCCCGAGGGCCGCCCACCAGACGCAAGGTGACGCCAGGATGGCGCTGCAGCGCGGCGGCAAAGAGGACGATGCCCTCATGATTGGGAGGGTGATCGAGGGTCGAAACAGTGCCGATTCGCCCGGATACCGGAGCGAGCGCCAGGGGTTGGTCCGCAATAATTCGCGGCACCATGCGGACCCGTTTGGCACCGAGCCATTTTTCGATGCCGAGATCAGTGGGTGAGAGGCAGAAGACAACGTCAAGATGCCGACGCTGGCTCATTTCCGCAAAAAGCTGCTTTCCCAGCCAGTTCGTCTGGCGTGCGCCGATCCGGGCAGCGCGAATGCGTATCTCGTGCAGATAGTCCGTGCTATCCAGGCCGTGAGACAACAATGCGAATCGATATTTTCCGGGGTAACGGGCCGCCAGCGTCGCCGCGATGGGAGCGGTATCTCCATGGTTCAGAAATATCCAGCGGGCGCCGATCTGATCGGCTTTGGCGGCGCACTCGCCGGCGAAACTTGGGGGGAGTTGATATTGATAAGGCTGTGGGAAAAGTTTCTTTCTCAAGCGTCTGAGCCAGACGCGGTCGTTGACGTAGGAGACATAGGTGAGCTTGTATCCGGCGGCAGTCAGGACGGCCGCGTATTCGCGAGTGCAGCGCTGGACGCCTCCGCCTGCCGGCTGCAAAGAACTGGCGTGGGATACAAAAAGGGCGGGTTGCTCAGGGTTCATAGCGACAAATGACAGACGTTGGCCGGTTCACGATCGAAGCACCCATCGCTTGGCGAGCCTCCAGCCCAAGAACTTGGAGGCGAGCTGGAAGCGGCCGCCGGCGGGAAAGGGGCGCGAACTGCCGCCGAGATCGTGCGAATGACACTCGGCTCTTCGTGAAAGCTCGGGGGCTCCTGGGTAAAGTTCGAATGAAATCCATTTCCAAGCATAGGCGGCGGCGCTCCGGGTGCGCGGCGAGATGTCGGAGGCCAGGAGATGCTGGAGGATCAGCTCAGTCGAGCGGTAGAGCGACTCCAATGCCCGTTGGTCGGTGCGTCCGCTGAGGCTGCCGCTAAGATTGGATCGGTAGTAACTCCGCGCGCCGGCGCAGAAGACGATGCTCTCGGCCGCCAGGACCACGCGGGCGAAATATTCGCCGTCGTCGTTAAGCGAGAGCGATTCGTTCCAGGGACCCGCGCGGTCCAGCAATGCGCGCGGCGCCAGCCATGCGCCCGGATGCATCATATCGATCTCCTCGTAGTTCGATTGCAGGAACTCCACTCCGCCGAGGTCGCGCCAGTTCGAATGCGGAGCAAAGACGCCCTCATTCGGATCCGACTGGAACCGGGCCCACTCGCCGGATGCGATTCGGCGGCCGCTGCCGCCAGCCAGGAGCCGCATCTGCCGCTCAATTTTGTCGGGAGCGAGCAAATCATCGGCATCGAGGAATTGGACGAATGAGCCTCGAGCTTCCTTCAAGCCCGTGTTTCGCGCGGCGGCGGCGCCTCGATTGGTTTGGTCGAGCACTCGTACGCCGCGATTCTGATAACTTTTGGCGACGGCCGGCGATCCGTCGCTCGATCCATCATTAATCACGATGACTTCCTTGTCATGCCAAGTCTGGCGGAGCGCGGATTCGATCGATTGACCGATCCAGCGCTCCGCGTTGTAGCAGGGAATGATGATCGTGACCCGTTCGGACATGCCTAGGAGAGGGTCAGCCGCCAGTTGCGACGAAAGTACCATGGCTGCGATCCGGCCACGTAGTGATGCATGACGGCGCTGCAGGCTTCGGCTTCCTGCGCGGAAGGCATGGTGACGTAATCCTCGGCCGGGGCCGCGGCGCATTCGCGGCCGGCCAGGATGACCGCGACCAATGCCTGTTCCAGGTAGTAATGGGTGCGCTCGGCCGTGATTAAAACGCGGCAGCAATGCTCCAGCCGCTCCCAATCCATTTCTTCGCTGTTCAAGCCCGTCAGCCCCACGTTCAACTTGGGATGCAATGGGGCGTCCGCCAGAGATGCCAGGAGCGCATCGGAATAGCCGTATGACTTCTCGACATCGACCGCGTGCAGCGGACGTCCGGGCGCCGCCAGCCAATCGAGCAGGAACTGCGGCCGGTGGAAAAAAAGAATATCCGAGTCGATCACCAGCTTCCAGCCGCGGGACCCCATGTGGGGATCCGTCAGCTTGCGGATGTTCGGGTAATGCTGCCAGCGCTCGCGCAGGAAGGGGAATCGCGCGGTTGGGAGGAAGCGCTCCAGCCGCTCACGAATTTCTTCAGTTCCCATAAAGCGGGCCAGCGGGAACAATCTCGCCAGTTTGGCTTGCTGATCGGGGAGAAGAGATCCGTCGTCGTAAATCAGCGGAGCCAGCGGCCGGCCCGCTTGGCGCGCGAAGGACCTGAGGCAAAATGCGGTTTGGTAC